>JALEHL010000055.1 GCA_022770665.1 Bacillota bacterium | reverse complement strand
GTACCATGGAAATGATCGTAGCCGTCAGTCCGACAAACAGAGAGCTTCTGGCTCCGTTCACCAGATAGGCAAGCACATCTCTTCCCAGATTATCGGTACCCAGCCAGTGTTCCGACGATGGCGCATTGAACACCAGGTCTCTGGAGGATGCGATATCGGTGGTCTTAAACGGCATGGCCAGAGGACCGAAGATGGCCATCAATGCGAAAATCACGATGATGACGATGCCGACACGGGCCATCTTATTGGACCAGACTTCCTTAAAAAACTGCCGGGTCTTCATTCTGCGGAGGTCCTGTTTCAGACGGTCTGTTTCATACCGCTTGCTTCGATTATTCATAATACGGCCTCCTTTCTAGCTTTTTACCCGCGGATCGATGAATCCGTAGATGCTGTCCATGATAAAGTTTACGAGAATGACGGCCACCGTGGATACAAAGAAGCATCCCTGCAGTACCGGATAATCTCTCCGGTTCAGCGCCTCATACATGAGCTGTCCCAGCCCCTTCCAGCTGAACAGAGTCTCCAGCTGAATGGCGCCGCCCAGGATCGCCGCAATGTTCAGGGCAATGATGGTGGCCATAGGAACCATGGCATTGGGGATCGCATGGTGCAGAAGAATGTACTTCGTCGAGAAGCCCTTAGCCCTGGCGGTATTGATGTAGTCCTCTGTGAGGATATTCATCATGGTGCTTCGCATGGTGACCGCATAGACGCCGATCATCAGAAGGCCCATGCAAATCATCGGAAGGATCATGTGATGGAGATAGTCCTGTATGTGCATCCATCCCTGATAGTTGGTTCCCGGTGTGGTGATGCCGCCGGTAGGGAAGAGGCGGATGGTGACGCAGAACAGAAAAATCAGCAGCATGGCGAACCAGAAGGTCGGCATGGAGTACAGAACCAGCGAGCCCGACAGCAGCCCGGTATCCAGCTTGCTGCCTCGCTTCTGGGCGCAGACAACGCCGATGAGAAGCCCCAGCAATATGGCCACAACTTCTGCACAAAGCAGCAGAACCACCGTGTTCGGAAGCCGCCCCGCGATGATCTGCAGCACATCCGAGCTCCCGTCATAGGTATAGAAAGACTCACCGAAATCACCGGTGACCAGCTGTTTCAGATAAATGCCGAACTGGGTCATAAGGGGCTGATCCAAACCGGCTTCCTCCATGAGACGTGCCTTTACGGCTTCCGACGTGTTCGCCTTGGCGATGATGGTTTCCACATTGCCCGGCATCACCCGGAACAGGAAAAAATTAAACGCAATGACGAAAAATATCGTCACACAGGAAAAGAAAAATCTCTTCGTCATCCGAAGTGCCAATTCTTCCCCCTCCTTTCCGTTTTCTTATAGAAGCAGAGGGGCAGAGCCTGCCCCTCTCAGATGGTTTGTTTTCTCGTAGTTTCTCGCCTGACTGCCCTCAGCCCTTAGTTTGCAGGTGCAAGGTGACAGTAGTTGTAATACCGTTCGTCGGCAAACAGGCCGTGGGTGCTTGCCTTGTATCCGGTCCATTTCGCAGAATTGATTGCCTGAATACCCTGGTCGAAGCACAGGAAGGTATACGGGCAGTCCTCATACAGGATTTCCTGGCATTCTTCGATATACTTGGCACGTTCTGCCGGATCTACCGTAGCGTACGCATTTTGATAGGCTTCATCGAAGGCCGGATTCTGGTAAGAAACGCCGGCATAGCCCAGGGTTTCGTAATCCTGGAAAATACACAGGATGGTGCCCGGATCTGCGTCGCCGCCCCAGCCGTCCAGAACCAGCTGCCAGTCCGGATTTCCGTCATAGCAGGTATCCCACATTGCGGTCTTTTCCATCGGATTCCAGACGATTTCAATGCCGGCCTGCTGACAGTTGGTAATCAGCATATTTACAGTTGCACTCTGCCAGGAGCTGCGGTCGGATGCTGTGATGAGTTCCAGACTGATCTTCTGTCCGTCCTTTTCACGGATGCCGTCGCCGTCGGTGTCCTTATATCCGGCTTCATCCAGAAGTTCACCGGCTTTCTCAATGTTCAGGTCTCTCTTTTCTGCCGGGGTGTAGACGAAGCCGTCGTTATTTACCGCACCGTAAGCCGGATCGGCCAGTCCGCCGTAACTCATTTCAATGACGGTTTCCTTATCGACGCAGTAGTCGACAGCATGGCGGATGGTTTTATCTGCACACAGATCATCCAGCAGGTTGTATCCCATGTACTCGAAACCGAAGGAAGCATATGCGCCGGCTTCAATGCCGTCCGCCGCATTCAGCGTATCCAGCTGGGTCTTTTCCAGGGAATATGCTGCATCCACCTCACCCAGCTGCAGTGCCTGTGCGATGGCATCTGCGTTGTCGTATTCGGTGAATACCAGTACATCGATTACCGGAACATCGCCCCAGTAATCTGCATTCTTCACGAAGGCGGTGCTGCCGCTGCCGCTTCTTTCCGGACTGTAGATGAACGGACCGGAACCTACCAGTTCGGTCGGTTCATAGCTGAATACATCTTCCACGCCGCTCCAGATGTGTTCCGGCAGAATCGGAATGATCTGATACAGCATGTCCGGCTTGGCATTCTCGCAGGTAAACACCACGGTGAAATCATCCGGGCATTCGATGGATACGAAACCGGTTGCGTGGAGGGAGTACATATAGCTGTCCACCGCATGTTCGTAGGTCCACTTTACATCGGCAGAAGTCAGCTGCTCGCCGTCACTGAAGTATACATCATCTCTTAAGTGGAAGGTCCATACATTGTTCTCTTCCGACCAGTCCGTTGCCACTCTCGGGATGGCGTTGTAATCATCGTCGTAGGTGAACAGCGTGTCGTATGCCACATTCAGCCAGTCATAGACCATGCTGCTTTCGGTTGTGAAGAAGTTGAGGGAATCGTAGCCGCCAGGGGTTGCCACATTAAAAATCACTTCTCCGCCCTGATCTCCGGATGAGCTGCCTCCGCAGGCTGTCAGTGAGAAAATCAGAAGCAGTGCAAGCAGGCTTGCAATTAGTTTCTTTCGATTATTCTTCATCATTTGTTTCCTCCTTGTTTTTATATCACTCCGGCTTCTAACACCGTAAATGTCTTATGGTCCGCATCCAGCCGGCACATGACACCCAGCGGCAGTGTGGCCAGGTGCTCGCCATGCCCCATAGGCAGTCCGTACAGTGCAGGCTTTTTCAGCGGTTTCAGATAGTAGGTGAGCACATCCTCCAGGGTTGTGTCACATACAAACCCCGGTTTATAATCGTAAGGCACGCAGTTTTCACAATGGCCGATCATGAAGCCTGCCGCATCGCGGAGCTTGCCTGCATTCCGCAGATGGCTCAGGGCGTTGTCCATGATCCACGGCTCTGCATCCACATCCTCAAAAAAGAGGATTTTGTCCTTACAGTCGATTTCGTACGGGGTGCCCAGGCTGGCGCAGATCAGCGTCAGGCAGCCCCCCACCACAGGTGCTTCGCAGACACCTCCGTGAATGGATGTGAGCCACTTCTTCGGGCTTGTTTTTTTGATTTCTCCGGCCGGCTCCGGAACGCCCAGCGTCCGGAAAAAACTCTCTTTCGTGTATTCACTCAGTTCTTCTTCGTTGAATCGGGCCATGCCCGGACTGTAGAAGGTAACCAGGCCGCTGAATTTCTGCATGGCCAGATGCAGCGATGTGATGTCGCTGAAGCCGGTGAATATCTTCGGCTTTCTGCGGATCAGTTCGAAATCCAGTTTATCAATGATCTGGGCGGAACCGTAGCCTCCCTGGGTGACAAAGACGGCATCAATGTCGTCCCTTTCGAACATTTCATTGATATCATCCGCCCGGTCCTGCTCACTAGCTGCGGTGAAGCCCTTGGTCTTATTCACGTTTTTACCGATGACCACCTTGTATCCCAGGTTTTCCAGATATTCTTTCGCCCGGTCAATTTCGCTGTGGTTCTCCGACGGACTTGCCGGAGATACCACGCCAATGGTGTTTCCTTTTTCCAGATGTTTTGCTTTCAGCATTTCAGCGATTCTCCTTCCTCCCGGCATCCGGCAGCCTTCGCCTGTTCAGCCTCACGCAGAGTATGGTCAGTGCCGCTCCTGCAAGGAAGGCAAAGACGCCGATCACAATATAGGCTTGGCCTCCGTTATGCAGCAGCACCGTGCCATACTCCGTCTGTATGGTGAACATTCCCGGCTGCTGTTTGATTCTGAGCAAAATCCCCATTCCGCAGGTCAGCGCCATGCACACGGCGGACAGGCTGGCCATAGCTCTTTTTTCATGCCTGCATCGGTACCGTGAAATTCGTCTGCGTATTTCCTCCATTCTCCTGCTTAAATCCCTCAATTCACAGGCCTCCTCTCTTTCCCTGTCATTCCTTATATATTAGAAAAGACATAAAAACAAAAAAACTTCCACCCAATTGGTCGAAAGTTTTTTGTGGAAATTTTTTTCTTTATAATTCCGGACGGCATTGTCATAGTCCCATGTACTGTTCTCCATGCTTTCAGTGACCAGTCGGTAAAGACCACATTTGTCAAGTGTAATTTGACAAAAAAGTGGGGGGGAAAATTAAAAAACGGAATCAGATCCGTTGAAATTACAAGGATCAAGATTCCGAGAGCCTATTATGGAAAAAGGAGGAACGAGTCCTCCCTGTGCTTTTATTCTGTGCTCTTATTCCTTCGCCGGCATCCAGTGCCTCCAGATCCATATTGGCACGATAATCCCTCGACCGCTTTCCCAGATGATCCCGGTAGGTCTGCATTTCCACACTGGCCCACCGCCGTGTGGAACGAAGCTGCGCGTCAAACCGGACGCCGTGATACTCCCTTGCATACTTCAACGTCTTCTCTGTCTCCACCCGCATGGATTCCTGTACTGTTTCCTGCTCCGCATCATCCTCTGCGAACAATGGGTTCTCCGGGCTTTTGATGTGGATCTCTCCGAAGTCCTCCTCCGGCAGGATCGCCTGCAGCACGCCGCGGCAGATCTCCTCATCCCGCATTACCAGCGAGAAGATTAAGCTGTCCGTATAGGGAATCAGTTTTTCCGGCGGGATCTCGTTCGGATCAAAATATTCTCCGCTGTCACGCATCCTCTCCCTTGAGTTTTCGCCTGTGTTTGCTCTTGTGCCTTTTCTTGTGTCATCTTCTTTCATTTCCCGTCTTTCCTTCCATAATTCTGTAATTCGAATAGTAATTTCCACATGAAAATTCTACATTACAGAAAAGAGGATTTCAACTGGAACTTCTCGTCATCTTTCGACACAAACCGCTATATTTCAACACTCCGGCGGCTTCACCCCGCCACGTTGGTCACATACACCGTATAATCCTCCGTTCCGTCCCCCGGATATGCATACTCTTTGGTCTGCTCCTGGTTCAGATAACAGAACGTCTCCTCCGGATACCGAGGCAGCACCTCCCAGGTGGCCGGCACCTCCACAGGCACCCTGCTCGTGACGAGATTGCCGTCTGCAAGCATTTTGTCGTATACGAAGGTCACCGTCCGGGTCTCCTCCCAGGCCGTCAGGAAGTTGGAGATCAGGCCGCCTTCATCCCAGCCGGTATCGATGGACTGTCCGCCCACCCGGACTCCATTTTCGTTCAGATAGGAGACCTCCACCAGCCGCAGCGTGCCCTTCTCCAGGATGTAGATATCCCGCCTTGCTTCCGGATCCTCCGGATCGCCGTTCACCGCCGTCACTCTAAGATACGGTTCCAGATCCTCCACCGTTTCCACCTGCGCCTCCGCGCTGATATAGCTGGAAATCATATAATCCAGATAGCTTCCCCCGGATTCATACAGTTCCATGTCAAGCTGCGCCTGCACCATTCCCCATCGTCAGACTCCTTTCCTTCCTCTACAGTGCATCGATGACCGCCGACAGGTAGGTGGCGGATATTGAGCCGTAAATGAAATTGTCGATGTGCCCGTCTTTTTGGGCCTGACGAACCTGATCGGCCAGTTTCTGTTCCGTATTTTCGTCCACAACCAGGACTACCTTACAGTCCATATTACCGGCCTTGACCTCGTCGCGTATTTTCATACGTTCTTCCAGTTTCCACGGTGTGCAGGAAGTGACTTCCATGATGAGAATGTCTGCCTGTGCATAGGTACACAGGTCTGTCGTTTTTTCCGGCTTTTCGCTTTGATAGACACAGAAGTCCGCATCAAAATTCTTCAGCGCCGTCGATATGGCATCGGCGAACAGCGTATTTTGCATATCTACAACGACTTTCCGCATCCTATCACCTCCGATCTGAATGATTTGCCTTACAGTTATGTCATGGTACCATTATACCGGCTGCAATTCTTTCGCGCCCCCGCCATAAGTACAGGTTTGCAAATTTTTTGCAAAAAAAAATCGCCACCATTTAAGATGACGATTCTCTTTCGCAGTCAAATACCTCCCCCTATTCCGCTGTGCCGGAATCGAAGTCCTCCGGGAGGTTTGGAATAATGAATTTCTTGGCAGTCACGGCGATGGCCAGCCGGGTTTTGTTGGCGTAGCCGGTTTTGGACAAAATATTGGAAACATGATACTTGACCGTGCTTTCCGCAATGCCCAGTGCCTCGGCGATTTCGCTGTACTCCAGACCTTCGCAGACCAGCCGCAGGACTTCGATTTCCTTGGCGGTCAGGTCGGTGCTTTCGGCAAGGCCCAGCTTCACCTTCGGTGTCTGGCCGGGGAAAAGGTGTTCGCCGGCCATGGTGCGGTCGATCACATCGATCAGTGCTTCCGGACTGATATCCTTATACCAGAAGCTGTCCACACCGGCTTCTCTGGCCCGCTGCAGATAGCTGACCTCCACCATGGACGTGACGATAATGATCCTGATATTCGGAAAGGCCGCTTTGATCTCGGCAGCAGCTTCGATGCCGTCCTTGCTTCCGATGGTGCAGACATCCATCAGAACCAGGTCGATGGGTTGCTGCCGGCAGATGACGAAAGCCACATCTGCGCCGTTTACGCTGGCAGCCAGTTCATATTTCCCGCTGTCTGCGAGGATTCTCTCCATGTTTTCGCGGGGCATCCGCTGGTCCTCTACGAGAGGTACCCGGTTCATACCTTTTCCTCCTTTGCTTCCGGTAATGTGATGGTCAGTTCGAAAGACGGCTTCCACCGGATTTCCATCCTGCCGCCCCGGTCCAGCACATAGCGGTACAGGTTATGGAGTCCGCCCTTCGGTACGATCTCATCTTCGGGCGGCGTTCCGTCATTGGTAATATGGATGGAAGCGGAGTGCTCATCCTCCTCCATTTCAATCCACAGCCTGGAGGCTCCGGCATGGCGCACGCCGTTGGACAGACATTCCCGCATGGCCATCAGAAATACGGAAGAAATCGTCTCCTGCTCCGGCAGAGTTCCGGAAAGGTCAATTTCCACACCTATGGTCTGGGCATCCTGCAGGAACTTGGACAGTTCATCCCTTTCCGGCGGATATTCGTTGTCATTTTTCACGGCGCTGACTGCCTGCCGCAGCAGGTTCAGTGCGTTTTCGGTATCTGCTTCGTTCGGACGCATCAGGATCTGCCGCACCGCCGTCAGACCGGCTCCCATCTGGTCGTGAAGCTTCGTCTTGGCGGCAAGGACTTCTTTCTCCTTTGTCAGAATCAGCACATTATCAGAAAGAAGCCGCAGCTTCCGGGAGATTTCCTTCAGCTCCTTCGTCTGTTTTTTCAGTTCCAGTTCCCGTTCATACTGTTCCGTCAGATCAGAAAATATTACCTCGGTATAGGGGGTTCCTTCTGCGCCTCTGACCAGAGACTTCCTGAAGTGCCAGACCTTCCCGTCAGGGAACAGATAGTTCTGCAGTTCTGCAGAAAGGCAGATGATGCCGGTATCCGGGCCGCATCCCGACAGGGCCTCCTCCAGTTCCCGAAGGGTCTGGAGATCCTTCTGTGCAAGGGTTCGGAACAGGCGATGCATCTGGAGATTGCACAGCTTCACCGAGCCTGCCATGGTGAAATAGCAGATGCCGCCCGGCAGCTGGTCCATGGCCTCCTTCACCGAATTCCGGTTCAGACTTTTCAGCCTCAACCGGTACAGCCTGTCCGTCTCCCACAGGAACAGCAGATCTGCAATACCGGCGATCCCCCAGAGCACCGGCATGGGAACCGGAATCCATTCCTTCGGCATCTGCCCCGGCTGATCTGATCGAAGTCGTCTGTAAGAAGTACCAGCAAGGCAAACAGCACCAGAAAGGTGGCCAGATTCAGATATATTTTTTTCCTGTCACGCTGCCCGGTGCAGACGACCATCAGCAGAAACAGGGAGAAGATCACGGTCAGAAACAGAAATACCAGCAGCTGGGACTGCTGGCCCTGCGTGGAAAGAAGAAAGGTTTTCATGCCGCTTCACCTGCCTTTTCCGCACGGAGGGTGAAACGCCAGATCCCGTCCTCGCAGCTGCCCCCATCGGCAAACTCTGCCAGATGTGAAAGATCGATCCCGCTTTCCACCTCGAGACAGAAGATCACTGCATTTTCCGCGATGCGGCCCTTCAGCCACACCGAATGAAGATCGTCCAGTGCAGTCTCCGTGACCGATTGAAAGAAATCATACATCCGAGCAGCGTCCTTCACGGGGATCCTCTGTCCCTCCGGAATATCTAACGCACACTCCACATCCATCAACTGCAGACTGATAAAGGATTCTTCCAGGCATGCCGAAAGCTCTGCCGTATCCGTCACCGCTGTCTTTTCTCCGATAAAGATCAGATTGCCTCGCCGTTTGATATAGGCACCGATCACGCCGATTTTCGCCAGTAGATTCCGTGCGGACTGCGGATCGGTTTCTGCTTCGTACCGATTCAGGAGCCCGTCCAGCAGATCGATCTAGCTGGCGGTCTGCTTCTGAAGCTGGTCATAGAGACGGCTCTTTTCCCGCAGGGTATTGATTTTCACCTTGGTTCTGAAGTTTTCCTCTTCAATGGAGTTGCTTTCCTCGATGGTTTTTCGGTTTTCCGCCAGCTTCTCCATCAGGGCCGTCATGTCCGTAATGTCTTCCTGCCACAGAACGTGGCCGCCGGTGATCCGGCTGCTTTTCAGCAGGGTGTTTTTATCCAGGCTCACACTGCCGGTTTCGGCATCCCGCATCACGTCCGGTGAAAGGTGCATGGCATTGGAAGATGCATACCTTATCTGATACGCATCGTCTGTGATCTGTGCACCGATGGTTCCTGTTTCAAAGAGCTGCCCATACCCGGTATTGGTCTGAACCAGACCGCACCGGATGCAGCATTCCAGCACGGCAGCGAAAAGCAGGCAGAATACCACGGTCATATCCCCGGCAATGGCCTTCAGCCACGGCAGGCGCAAGGCATCGAATATGCCATAAACCAGTGCCAGCAGAGTCGGCAGGAAAGGCAGCAGGAAAGCCCTGCGGCTGTTTGGAATACGGCACTTTACCAGCATGGTGACCAGGGCGGCCAGGGCACACAGGATCATCCATCCCACCGCAAGGAAATATCCGACCCCATAGCTGTAATCATTTTCCCACACTGCTGCATCCTCCGGAAAGTCGAACACCATCTGATGGAAGTCGTTGGTCAGCACCAGCAGAAACAGGGCGGCTGACGGTATGAAGAGAGACGCCGTCCATTTCGGCAGCCGGAAATTTTTCCGCCTTGCCCAGGGACAGGGCTACCAGCAGTCCCAGCAGCGGAATGAACAGCATAGGCAGATAATACAGATACCAGAGATGGCGAAGGGTCCAGGGATCTTCCGTAAACAGATACTTGGTGGTCCGGACGGTGAGCCAGAATACCATCAGTGTGGAAATCGCGGTAAGATACCGCCGCACCTGGGGCTGAATGGTCCGTCTGCGGAGGGAAACACTCCATATGACGAACATGCCGATATAAATCAGAGGACGAAGAATGGCACAGAACAGTTTCATGGGTCCTTCTGTCATGAAACCGATCTGCCGCAGCACGGCTGCCGCAAGAATGACCAGAACGGTAAAAAGAAAGATGCTGTAGTTTTTCGGCCTCAGTTTTCCCATCATGCGGCACCTCTCAGAAAAAATTTCTGTATGACTGCAGATACAATTTTACAGTTTCATTATACTGCAAAATTTTTTCCAAATCTACTGTGAAAATGGGAATTTTCTGACGACGTTTTTTCCAGTGAAAGGGTCTGTCGCGTTTAGGGGAAACAACCGTTAGGGCTGCTTCCCTCTTTCCTCTGTTGGAATGATTGAGGATTGACAGGTTTCTAATCCGTTTCTTCCAAGTTTCAATCTCTAAATTTTGCAGCTTCTGTTGCATCCGTTTTTAACTCATACAGATGCAAATTCGGTTAACCTTTTCTGCAAATTTTGCATTTCAGGTTAACCGATTCCGGCTTCTGCCGTCGCTGCCGTTTCTTTTTTTAACCGTCTAGCCGAAAAAGCTGCAAACTGGTTAACTTTTTGGGCTCTTTTCGCAGCGCACGGCACCCGTCAGTCTCCGTTTTTCTCATTCACGTTAACCCGTTTTTTCGTTTTTCCAAATTCGGTTAACTACGTTCACTGCATGGAACCGGGCGCTGGAACCGGGCGCACGACAGAAAAAGCTGCCGCATTCCGGTTTCTCGTTCATGCAGGCAGCCCCTCAAAGCTTTGCATCTTTTTCTAGGATGATTTGAAAATTTTCCAGTACCGGCTGTACATGTCATCCGTTTCCGCACCCAGGTTCTTCAGAGTCTCGCAGCGTGCAAGGATCTCTTCCGAAGGGTTGAGGATCGGATTGTCTGTCAGATCCAGGATCTCGGTATTCGGAATGGCGTAGGTCAGATATTCGAAGTTCATCCGTGCCACATCGCCCCGCAGCATGAAGTTGATCCACTCCTGGGCACCTTCCTTGTTGGCCGCGCCGGCAGGAATCGCCCAGCAGTCCGTCCAGACCTCAGTGCCCTCCGCCGGCACGACGAAGTCCAGATCTTCATTCTCCTCCTGGGCATAGAGCACATCGCCGGAGGCGATGACCGCCATAGCCGCCGAGCCGCCTACCATCAGATCCCGGGCATTGTCGTTGGCATAGCTGTAAACAAGCGGCTTCTGCTCGATCAGCAGATCCGTAATCTCTTTCAGCTCGCTTTCCTGCGCGGTATTCATGGAATACCCCAGAATCTTCGCTGCAATCATATCGCACTCCCGGATGGAATTCGGCATCATAATCTGCTGGGACCATTTTTCATCCCAAAGGTCGCTCCAGCTGTCCGGTGCTTCATCCACCATCGCCGTATTATACAGAATGCCGTATGTGCCCCAGGTATGCGGCACGCAGTGCTGCATGCCCGGATCGAATTCTTCCACAAATCCGCGGACGTTCTCCTGCAGATTCTCAATATTCGGCACATAACGGAAATCGATGGTATCCAGCAGGTCCTCCGAAATCATCTTATTGATCATATAGTCTGACGCGCAGATCACATCATACTGCGCCGTATGATTCCTGATGACTGGATACATTTCCTCATTGGTATCAAAATAGTCCATGATCACGGTATAGCCGGTCTCCTCCTCAAACATCGACACCAGATCCGGATCGATGTAATCTCCGAAGTTATAGACGTACAGCTCCCCTCTGGAACCCGAAGCAGCAGAAACACCCCTCGAAAGCGTAAATTTTGCGGTGAAGCCCAGACACAGCGCCAGGATCAGCGCCATTGCGATCATCTTCTTCGGCGTCATGCCGCTGCCGCCGGAAGGGCCGCTCCGCCGTTTCCCGGCAGAACTCAGCAGGTTGCTTGCCACCAGTACGGCCAGAACCGTCAGAAAGATCACCGTGGACAAAGCGTACAGCGTCGGCCGGATTCCGACCTTCACCTGACTGTAGATCAGCGTGGACAGGGTATTGATTCCGGCCCCCCGGGTGAAGTGGGTGATCACGAAATCATCCACGGACATGGTAAAGGCCAGCAGGAACCCCGACATGACGCCCGGCATGATATCCGGAAGCACGATCCGGAAAAACGCGTAGACAGGGCTTGCGCCAAGGTCCAGCGCCGCCTCGAAGGTCAGGTTCTGGAGCTGTCTGAATTTCGGCATCACCGACAGGATCACATACGGAATGCAAAAGGTGATATGCGCAAACAGCACTGTGCCATAGCTTAAGGATATGCCGAACAGAAGAAAGCTCATCATGATGGAGATTCCCGTCACGATATCGGCGTTCAGCAGAGGAATGTTATTGAGGCCCATGAAGAAAGACCGCCGCTTTTCCGACATGGTATTCAGCCCGATACAGGCCAGCACACCGATGATCGTGGCCAGGGTCGCGGACCACAGTGCGATAGACAGTGTATTTCCCAGTGCATCCAGAATCTCCTGGTTCTGAAACATCTCCTGATACCAGCGCAGAGAAAATCCCTGCCATGCATTCATGCTCTTTCCGGAATTGAAGGACAGAACCATCAGTGTCCCGATCGGAAGGTACAGAAACAGAATGATCAGACCCAGATAAAGGCCGCGCCCCAGGCGGGAAGCCCGGCTTTTTTTCAAATCATTTCTCTTCTTTTTCATATGAGATTGCCCTCCCCGTTCCGGTCAAATTTCTCGATGAGGGCCATGCTGATCACAATGAAGATCATCATGACCAGTGACAGGCCGGAGCCCAGATTCCAGTTGGAGCTGGACGTGAATTCCTGCTCAATGATATTTCCGATCAGATTCACCTTGCCGCCGCCCAGCATATTGGAAATGGCGAAGGTGGTCAGGGATGGAACGAATACCATGGTCACACCGCTGACAATGCCCGGCACGGAAAGGGGAATCAGAATGCGGCGAAGGACCACGGACTTGCTGGCGCCCAGATCATAGGCCGCTTCGATGAGGCTGCTGTCAATCTTTGACAGGGCATTGTAGATGGGCAGCACCATAAAGGGCAGATAATCATACACCATGCCCAGCACGACGGCTGTCGGCGTATTGATCATCTCCAGCGCAGGGAGTCCGAAAGCGCCCAGAATCGTATTCAGAATGCCGCCCTTTTCCAGGAGGACCTGCCAGGCCATGGTCCGAAGCAGGAAGTTCATCCACATCGGCAGAATGAACAGAAACACCATGAATCCTTTTTTCCCCAGGCCGCTGTCCCGGAGAAGAAGTCCCAGAGGGAACGCAAGGAGCAGGCAGATCGCCGTGCTGATCAGGGACAGTGCCAGAGACAGGCCCAGTGCCTTGGCATGATCCCCGCCGAACATCGCTGCCACATTTTCCACGGTAAACGCACCGCTCCGGTCAGTCAGGCCGTACCATGCAATGACTCCCATGGGCACCAGCGTGCCGCAGAGGATAAATGCCACAAAAGGCGCCGAAAACAGTTTCTTCATCACCGAATTAGTCATCGAACGAAATCGCCTCCTCATCTTCCGACTGCGGCTTATTCATAATCTGAATATTCTCCGGCAGGACGCGAATGGAAAGACGGGTTCCCACCGGGTAACTGGTGGTGTTCTGCGCCAGCCACTCGAAGCCGCCGGCCTCGATGCACATTTCATAATGCACGCCGATAAATACATTCGATGTAACAACACCGTCCATGATTCCCTCTCCCGGTCGGCCGATCAGAATGTCCTCCGGGCGGATCACCACATCCACAGGAGTATTCCGGCCGAACCCTTCATCAATGCATGGGAAAATATGGTCACAGATCTTCACAACCCGGTCCTCCAACATAATGCCGTCTATAATATTGCTGTCACCGATAAAATCCGCCACGAACGCATTCTCCGGCTCATTGTAGATCTCCTCCGGCGTTCCCATCTGCTGGATATATCCCTGATTCATGACCACTACCTTGTCGGACATGGTCAGCGCCTCTTCCTGGTCGTGGGTCACATAAAGGAAGGTAATGCCCAGCTCCCGCTTCAGACGGATCAGTTCATACTGCATTTCCTGCCGCATCTTCAGATCCAGTGCGCCCAGCGGTTCGTCCAGCAGGAGTACCCGCGGCTCATTGACAATGGCTCTGGCGATGGCGATCCGCTGCTGCTGGCCGCCGGAAAGGGAGTCCACCGATCTTTTTTCGTAGCCCGACAGATTCACCAGCTTCAGCGCGTATTTAATCTTATCATTGATATAGTTCTGGCTCTTTCCGCTGATCCGGAGGCCGAAGGCAATATTCTCGGCAATGTTCATATTCGGAAACAGGGCGTATTTCTGAAAAACTGTATTGACATGACGCTTGTTCGGCGCCACATCCGTAATATCCTTCCCTTCGAAGATCACCCGTCCCGCATCCGGCCTGGTAAAACCGCCGACAATGCGCAGGGTCGTCGTCTTGCCGCAGCCGGACGGGCCCAGCAGCGTGATAAATTCATTTTCCTCGATGGAAAGGGTGAATTCGTCCAGAACGAGTTCTCCGTCAAATGATTTGGATAAGTTATCTAATTCAATCAGTGCCATAGCTGCCGTTAGAAACTCGGCGGGGTGGAGACCCACAGAATTTCTGCTCCTTTCTCTGAAGTGATAAAATGTGTTTTTTCAGGAATATAATAGAATGCTTCTCCGGTTTTCGCCTGATGCAGCTCCCTGCCGATGTGGATTGTGATTCTTCCTTTCAGAACATAGCCGAATTCCTCACCCTCATGGGGCGTGTCCGGATAGGTGCTGCCGCCAGCCGCCAATGTCAGACGGATCGGTTCCATCCTGTTCTTCTGCGCGTTGGGAATGATCCACTCTGTCTTGCTCTTCAGCTCCTCGTCGATCTTCTCAAAATAGTCTTCGCCGCCGAATACCACCTGTGCAGGGGTTTCCTCTCCGGCAAAGAACTGCTGCAGATCGGTCCCCAGGCACTGCAGGATATCCTCCAGCGTGGAGATGGACGGGGATGTCACATCATTTTCCAGCTGAGAAATAAATCCCTTCGAAAGTTCACTCCGGTCTGCCAGTTCTTCCTGGGTCAAGCCGTTCAATATGCGAAGTTCTCTGATTTTCCTTCCGATTTCCATACCTTTGCCTTCATTCTCTGCTCGATCCGCCCGAAGGGCGTTTCATAATAATAAACTTTTAGTTTAGGAATACTAAACCACATGCAAAACATATTATAGCGGAAACCCGCAAAAAGTCAAGGAGTTTGTGGGATTTTCGCGATGACGGCCATTTCCTTCTTTTTTCCTTTTTTCGTGTGCGTAAACACGCCGGAACGATAAAAATTTTTAATGTTTTTAAAAAAATATTTTTTCTTAATTTTTTTATATTTTTATATTGGCATTTTTCTTCCAGAGTGGCAGAATGGCTTTAGAAAACCAGATCGCCGGATGATGACAGATCTGTCGGCTGGTGCAGAAGAAAGGATACGGCAGAAGCAGAACATGGCAGTTGTTTTTTCAAAAGTAGTTTCCATATTTCTCATTATCGGAGTGGGTCTGCTTGCGAACAAGAGAGGCATACTTCCGGAGAGTTCCAGTCAGTTTCTCGTGGACCTGCTGATCCTGATCACCAGTCCCTGCATGATTCTGACCTCCATCACCGGAAAAGAACTGACTGATGCCACCATGGTTCTAACGCTGCAGGCTTTTTTCTGCGCAGTGCTTTACTTTCTTGCACTCAGTCTGGTTGGATATACACTCTTCGGGAAAATACTGCTTATCCCTCTATGGGCAATGATCATGATTCAGCATTTATTTCAATTCCCGGCAGCAGAGCATTCTGCCCTCTCACACCCGAAACTGATCACCATTCTGTTCTTTTTTGAATCTATACGCCCTGTACACCGCATCGTTACGGCAGTCTCACAATTTTCTCCGCAGTAGCAAGGTCTGTGATGAGAACGTGAACACGACCGGTGTTCAATGCCGCCCGTATGGCTTCCACTTTGGAATCTCCAAACGCCATCGCGATGATCTTCGCTTTTCTCAGTGAGTCCAGAGATTGTCCTATGGAACGTGTTACCAGTTCTTCCCCTACATTACCGCCCTGCGCATTGACATAGGAACAGCAGATGGAAGCCTGCGCGCCCCGTTCTCTCAAATAGCTCAGATCCACTTCCGTCAGTGCGCCGACCCGGATATTCGTTGCCTCCATGCACACGCTGCCGATTCCCACCAGTGCAATATCACATCTGGAACCCATGTCCAGCACCTTTGCAACCGAAGGTTCCCGCCGGAACATCTCTGCAGCCACCGGATCACTGGCCAGGGCAGGGGCATTCAGTGAGAATGCAGACGTGTTGTATTTCGAGGCCAGCCGCTGTGCGATACTGTTAGCGTGAAGGTCCACACTTCCTGCGCCGATTCCACCGACCAGGGATACTACCGACTGGAGTTTCTTCTTCGTGAAGGGCATCGCTTCCACTACGCTCTTAACAGTATTTCCGCTCATGACACCGACAGCACTTCCACCCGGCAGATAGGAATCCAGCTGCCCTGCTGCCTCTGCAGCAAATCGTTCCATCCGATCCGAAGCATTTTCTCCTCCGTTGTCAATGACCAGTGCATCCCGCAGGCTGTAACAGCGAATCAGCGTCTGTTCAAGCTCCGATTCATTCCTGTGGGGATTATTGATTTTAATATTTACAATTCCCTCAGCCCTCGCCTGTGCCAGGATACGGCTGATCTGCGGTCTTGAAACGGAAAGCCTGGAGGATATCTCCTTCTGACTCAGATTCTGCATATAATACATCTCGCATATTTTAATCATTAACCGGCTGTTACTGACTATACCCAAACTTTCCTCCTGTCTGCACATCTGCTTTCTTAGTCATATCAATATCATCTTTGAATATTATTTCAGGTAAAGAAATTTCGTCCAATTTTTTAAAGTAGGTTTACATCGGTTTTGCGATAATGTCAATATTTCATATATTGAAATTAATTTCAGTCTCAACTTCTCTGTTTTTCTGTACCTCCTCCATAGAAAAAGGACCGCACTTTCACAAGCACGGTCCCGGCATTCTTTCCTTCTGTTTCTAGCCGTTCAGCTTCGCAGCCGCCTGTGCGCCGGTCATGCCGACCTCCACACCCAGTGCTGCGGCAGCAGGGGTTACACTCTTCACCGGATTTGCCAGAATTTCCTCGAAGGATGCGCCGCCCACGACGGCCGCAGCATCCTCAAATTTCTCTGCTGCCGGCTGATTCAGATAGCCGCACATGATGTATCCTTTTCTGCAAAGCAGGATCAGCATATTGGGATGTCCTTCTCCGCCCGGCGCCTGCACCAGGATGCCCTGTACCGCTTTTCCCTGCACTTCCAGTGCTTCCATTTTTACCATTTTTGTTTCCTCCTTTAAAATGCAATCAATTCTTTGACTGGATCACGGCTTTGCCGCTTCCATTATATACAGAAATGCCGCGTCAAATTTCTCCTGATGGGCCGCTGTATCAAAATCATCACCGTTTGCGCTGCGTATCATCGCCTCGTGGATATAGTGCTGATGCAGCGCAATCATCAGCTCCATGGTTTTCTCCGCCTTTTCCGGTGCCACGAATCCCTCTGCTACCAGATCCTTCATCATCAGGCTGTCCCTCTCATACATGGTCCCCAGCTGAAGCATCTGTCTCATCTGGCTGCTGAGTCCATCCAGCTCCTGCGGAAACAGCTGCTCATAATAGACCTGCAGCACTTCTCCCAGAAGCCCGCTGTGCCGACCGAAAAACATGCCGTGGAAAATCTCCGGTTCCCGGAACGCACAGGAATTGAAACACCGGTAGATCATCCGGTACCGCTGGAAGGCGTCCATATCTTCTGTCAGATTCTTTTCCAGCAGCGCGACATACTCCCGCAGATACCGTACCGACGCGAACAGGGTCAGATGCTCCAGATCCTGAAAATAGTTATACAGCGTCGCACTGTTGTAGCCGGCCTCTGCTGCCACCTTCCGGATAGAAAGCCCCGCCGGTCCCTCTTTCCGCAGCAGCCCCTCCGCGGCTTCAATGAAAAGGATCATCACACGCTTCTTTTTTACGCTTAATTCCTCCATGAACCTTCCTTTCGTAAAAATCTGTTGACAGACAGACGTTCCCTGTCTATAATTTAATCGTGATTATTTTTTAATCGCGGTTATTTTCCAGGAGCAAAATCGCTTCGCACGGCATTTGACCGTGCCTCTGCTTTCCTGTTTTCGAGGTGACACACATGAAAAAAAAGATTGCACTCTCCGGCTCCATGCTGGTATTTTTCGGCGCACTCTTCTGGAGTCTCAATGCGCCACTGGTCAAGTTTCTCGAAGTAGACGCCCTGCTGACCTGCGGCCTGCGCTCTCTGATCGCAGGGATCGTGCTTCTGCCGTTCCTGCGTCCGTCAAAGCTTCACTGGTCGCCATGGCTGGCTGTCTATCTTGTTTCCTACGCAGGCCTGTGTCTCGGCGTGGTTCTGGCTCTCCGCCAGACTTCCGCAGCGATTGCCATCGGCATGCAGTATGCCAGCATCGTGTGGCTCTTCCTGGCCTCGACCATCGTAAACCGTAAGCTGGAACGAAAACGTGTCCTTCCGGTGGTTCTGATCACCGTCGGTGTGGTCATCTTCATGCTCTCCGGCATCTCCGGAAGTTCCATGACAGGAAACCTCATTGCCCTGACGGAAAGCGTCTCCTTTGCATTCATGACCGTCGGCGCCAAGAAATCCGCAGGCGATAACCCGCTGGGACTGACAGCTCTGGCCAATCTCTTCACCGGGCTGTTCATCTTTCTCTTCCTGCCGCCGCAGTTCGCAGATCTTGGCACACTGACCGGCATGGAATGGACCATCATCCTGATCCTCGGCATCGTGCAGATCGGCCTCGGCTATGCCCTGTACAACATGGGCGTCCGCCGCATTTCCCCGCAGAAAGCATCCGTCATCGCCCTCTGGGAAATGATTCTGGGACCGGTCTGGGTCGCCGTCTTTCTCCATGAGTATCCGGGACTTCTGGTCCTTACCGGATTTGTGATCATCATTGCCGGGATTCTGGCCGATGCCAGAGCCGACGGAGCAGCCAGCTGACTGCTCCGCTTTCCGGTTTACTTCATAAACGTGCCCAGGATATTCCGCGCAAGGGAAGCGCCGACATTTCCGCCCAGCTTCTTCCCGAAACTGCCGCCGACGGATTTGCCGATGGCGTTTCCCAGCTCCCTTCCGATGGTGCCTGCCGCCGTGGAAGCCACCTGTTTTCTCCGGTTTCTTGCCTCACGCTCTCGTTTTTCGTCCTCTTTCAACCGCTTCTTTTCTTCCGCCATCCGCGCTTTTTCTTCTGCTTTGGCAGCAGCGGACCGTTCTTTCGCAGCCGCGGCCGCTGCCGCATCCTGCTCTTTCTGTACTGCCGCTTCCTGCTCCATCCTCTGGAAGAATTCATAGGCAGAATCCCGGTCCACCGCTTCCTGATACTTCAGATACAGATTGTTCTTCAATACTTCTTTCTGTTTTTCCTCGTCGGAAACAGGGCCCATCATGGACTGCGGCGGCAGGATTCTGCACCGTCTGACCATTCCCGGAATGCCTTCTTCATCCAGAGTAGAAACCAGCGCCTCACCGGTTCCCAGCGCAGTCAGTGTCTCATAGGTATCAAATGCCGGATTGGCCCGAAACGCAGATGCTGCCGCTCTGACGGCTTTCTCTTCCGCCGGCGTGTAGGCACGGAGGGCATGCTGAATCTTGTTTCCCAGCTGCGCCAGCACTCCGTCCGGAATGTCCTTCGGCGACTGGGTGATGAAATACACCCCTACGCCCTTGGAGCGGATCAGCTTGACCACCTGCTCGATTTTTGACTGCAATGCCTTGGAAATGTCCTTGAACAGCAGGTGGGCTTCGTCAAAGAAGAACACCATTCTCGGCTTATCCATATCTCCCACTTCCGGCAGCGTCTCGAAAAGCTCCGAGAGAAGCCAGAGCAGGAATGTGGAATACAGCGTCGTATCATTTACCAGCTGGCGGCAGTCCAGAATGTTAATCGGGCCTTTTCCGCCGGTTCCGCCGAAAAACCAGTCCGAAAGATTCAGCGCCGGTTCTCCGAAGAAATCTCTTCCGCCCTGTGCCTCCAGTGCGACCACATTCCGCAGGATTGCAGCGACACTCTGCTTCGCGATGTTCCCGTAGTCCTTCGAAAGTTCCGCACTGTGTTCACTGACATACTGCAGCATGGACTTCAGGTCTTTCGTATCGATCAGAAGCAGATTCTGATCATCTGCGATCTGGAAAACGATCGTCAGAATATCCGACTGGGTATCGTTGAGATCCATCAGGCGGGACAGAAGGACCGGACCCATCTCCGAAATGGTCGTCCGGGCGGGAATGCCCATCTTTCCGTAAATATCCCAGAACACCGACGGATATGCCTGATAGCGGAATCCGCACTCTTCCAGACCGAACTTCCGGATCCGCTTCTGCATCTCCTCGCTGTCTGCGCCCGGCCGGCACATGCCGGACAGGTCTCCTTTGATATCCGCCAGAAAGACCGGAACACCGGCATCACTGAAGGATTCCGCCAGCACTTTCAGAGTAACAGTCTTGCCTGTACCGGTGGCTCCGGCAATCAGGCCATGGCGATTTGCCATCTTCGGTTCGATGCATATTTTTTCTCCGTCTGCATCCCCGATCCAGATCTTTTCATTATAATACATATGGGCCTCCTGTATTTTATTTCGCACGCATGGCGGCATGCTCTTTTGACAGTTCCGCAAACAGAGCCGGCGCGGTCCACATCGCATTAAACGGTGTCACCACGGCTTTCAGATCCACCGGGGGAATCCCGGTCTGGCGCATGGCCTGCAGGAACCCGAACACTTCCGGCTGTTCCAGACCGCAGAACACCATCATCTCTGACGTAATGCCGCTGCCGGCAGCATGGATTTTGTCCGGTGCAAAAGCGCTCTCTGTCATGCCGATTCCTGCCAGCTTTCCCAGAGGCTCGCCATAGCGGGACGGCGATACCGGCTCCGGCTCGATTTCAAGACTGCGGCACAGGGCGGAAATCTCGCCGCAGCGCAGGGCATTCATATGAAACAGCAGTATTTTTTTCATGGTTTCGCTCTCCTTTCTCCGGCCGCAGGAACGGGTCTGCGGAGAAAAAAATGCTCTGGACTCAGAGCATCTTATCAGTCTTTATAATAATTTCAAATGCCTGCAGCGCATTGTCAATATGTGTCTTCAGACATTTTTTCAGCCGTTCCTCATCCTCATCGAAAATTGCCTGAATAATCTGTTTATGTTCTTCCAGTCCGGCATAATTTTTTTCGACGGACTGTTTCCGGAAAATATAGTTGCTATAGATAAACGGATTGATGCTGTGATACAGCTCCACCATCTTCCGGTTGCCGGAACAGATCAGGTACAGCTCATGAAACCGGTCATCCTGCAGATAATATTCGATGTAGTTTTCGACTGACCGGTCCTTCTCATACCGGCTCATGATCTGAAAATGCTCCTCCACGTTTTTTTCCAGCGCGTCCCGCAGTTCTTTATTGATCCGGACCGCTTCAATGATTTCCTTCGTATACCAGGTATCCATCATCAGACGCAGCTGAAAAATTTCTCTGGCTTCTTCACTGTCGATGCTTTTGATTTTCATGCCGTGACGCGGAAAATTCTCCACGATCTGCTCTGCAGCCAGCTGGTTCAGGGCCTGTTTTACCGGTGTCTCACTGGCTCCGTACCGTTTCGCCAGTTCTTTCACGTTGATTTTCTGTCCGGGGATCAGCTCATGTGCGATAATATCCCGGCGTATTTCCTTACAGATGGTTTCCACCATCGTTTCTTTCGGTTCCATTGGTGCTCCTCCCGAAAAAAGTTTCCGTTTTTTCTACTATTATGCCAGTTTTTGCACACAAAATCAAGGGATGTTCTCTTTTCGGAGGGATTACAGCCCGTACTTTTTCAGCTTTCTGGCTACCGTCGCATGATCCAGTCCGAGTGCTTCCCCGATCTTCCGGCTGGAATGATATTTTTCCTTTGCCAGTGTCAGCAGCCGTTTTTCCTCCTGCTCCATTGCATCTTTCCAGGCCGGAAGCATATCCCGGCTCCGTCCGCTGCTTTCCTCCTGCCTGTGCATCTGCTGATTCCATGGCAGATCGCTGACCTGCAGATATTCTCCCGGGCTGAGCACCACCATATTTTCAATGACATTCTTCAGCTCTCTGACGTTTCCCGGCCACTCCTGTGTCTCCAGCTCCCGCATCACATCATAAGACAGCTTTTTCTGCATGCTGTACTCCCGGTTATAGCGGCCGAGAAACCGTACCGCCAGTGCATCGATATCCTCCGTTCTTCCCTTCAGCGGGGGGGGATCTCCAGCCGGACCACACTCAGGCGATACAGCAGATCTTCCCGGAATTTTCCTTCTTCGGCCATCTTCTGCAGGTTGAGCTGCTTCTCTTTTTCCTTTGATTTCAGCAGTTCCTCCCGCAGGCTGTAGATTTCTGTCACATCACGGGTATTGATCACGACTTTCCGGATTTCCCCGGCTTCATCGAAAATCGGCGTGCCGGTAGCAATGATGTTCTTGTTATTCTGACAGATATGCTGCAGGGATACCGAAGTCTTGTTTTCCTTCACTAGCTGAAATACGGTTTTTTTAAACCAGGCCGGCCCCACATAGTCATTGATGTTCTGTCCGATCCAGTCACGGAGACAGACGCCGGTGTTTTTCTCATACGCCCGGTTTCCCATCAGAATGATCCCGTCCTTGTCTGTCACCAGGATCCCGTCGAAGGAATGATCGATGATCTCCTTCAGTTCTTCCTCTTTTTCTCGGTCCAAAATCCATCCGCCTCCTGTTTCCGATCTGTCTCATGGTTTTATTATAGCAGGGATGAAAAAAAATACAAAGCACAAACTTTCTGTGCCTTGTATTTTCCGGTTCTGTTATTCCATATTTTCGATCAGCATGGCGATTCCCTGTCCGCCGCCGATGCAGAGGGTTGCAATGCCCAGGTGTCCCTTCCGCTTTTTCAGCTCATACATCAGTGTGATCAGAATCCGGGTTCCGCTGTTTCCCAGGGCATGGCCCAGTGCGATCGCGCCGCCGTTCACATTTACCTTTTCATATCCTTTCGTTCCCGGCAGCAGATCCAGCTCCGTCAGAACCCCGAGGCTCTGCGCTGCGAATGCTTCATTCAGCTCGATCAGATCAATGTCATCCATCGTCAGCTGATTGCGTTCCAGCAGTGTGCGCACTGCCGATACCGGTCCCAGTCCCATATAGGCAGGATCCGTTCCCACAACCACATGATCCAGAATCGCAGCCATCGGTTTCCTCCCTGTTTTCTTTACTGCATTTTCCGACAGGAGGATCACTGCCGAAGCACCGTCATTCATGCCGGATGCATTGCCGCTGGTGACCGTGCCGGTCCCGTCTTTTTTAAATGCAGGCTTCATGGACGCCAGTTTTTCCATCGTGATGTCCGGTTTCGGAAATTCATCGACACAGAAGTCAAAGGCCTCTTTCCGTGTTTTCACATGTACCGGTACAATTTCCTCTTCAAACCGTCCCGTTTCGATTGCCCGGCAGGCTTTACTCTGACTGTCGAAGGCAAAGGCATCCTGCTGCTGCCGGGTGATCCCGTACCGGGCTGCCACATTTTCGGCGGTCAGACCCATGTTCAGGCCAGGATACAGGGCAGGCGGCTGCACCCGCTCCGAACCGCGGGAAAAAGAGTCATACACGGTCTTGTCCCCGAGACGGAACCCCTCGTACCGGACGGAAGGCGGCAGATAGTAGATGCCGCGGGACATATTTTCCACACCGCCGGCGAGAACCATGTCTGCGCTGCCGGAAGCGATCTCGCCGATTGCGCACCGCACTGCCTGCATACTGGAACCGCACTGCAGATCAATCGTGTAGGCCGGGATCTCTTCCGGGACCCCCGCCAGAAGTGCCGATACTCTTGCCACATTCCTCGCTTCTGCGTCGATCATCACCTGTCCGAGAATCACGGCATCCATCTCAGACGCTTCGAATCCGCCCCGCTGCAGTGTCTCTCTGATCACCACAGAAGCGAGGATTTCCGGCGGCACTGTTTTCAGACTGCCCAGATATTTTCCCACTGCCGTTCTGGCTCCGCTCATGATATAATACTTTTCTTTCATTTTCTGTTTCCTCCTTGTGCCATCCCTTCGTGCTTTTCCGCTTCCTGCTTCTTCATGCCCTGCTTCTTCGTGCCCTGCCTGATCATCCGTCGATGCGGAAAGCCTGATGTCTGGCGATGATCCGGTTCTCCAGGGCTGCATCATAAAGACGCTTCCGGAAGTCCGGGTGGGCGATATTAATCAGTGCAATGGCTCTCTCATTCAGCGGCTTATATTTCAGTTCGGCGCAGCCCCACTCCGTCACGATGCAGTCCACCTCGTGGCGCGGTGTCGTAACCGCCGTTCCATACGGCAGTCCCAGATCGATGGTAGAAGTTTTTTCCCCGTTCTTTTTCTGATTTACCGATTTCATGCACAGAAAAGATCTTCCTCCCCGGGAAAGACCTGCACCACGGACAAAAGCCACCTGCCCGCCCTGTGAGCTGAACTGGCGCAGGCCGATGGACTCAGCGCCCACCTGCCCGGTCAGATCGCAGTTCATACAGCTGTTTATGGAGATAAAATCGTCGATCTGCGAAATGATCTGCGGATTCGTAATATAACTGATCGGCATCGTCGCAATTCCCCGGTTACGGTCTGCCCAGTCGTACAGCGTTTTCGTACCCATCACAAAGGCCGTCTGCGATACGCCCTTTCCGATTTTCTTCCTCGTGTTATCCACCGCACCCTTCTGTTCCAGATACATCATGGAATCGACATAGGACTCCGTATGGATTCCCAGGTGCTTCCGGTCCCCCAGTGAAAATCCGATGGCATTGGCAATCCCGCCGAAGCCCAGCTGAAGTGTCGCTCCGTCATGAATATACGGCAGAATATGCTGTGCGATCGCGGCTTCATGTTCCGTCGGATCCGACAGAGGAACCGGGAAGATCTCTTCGTCTGATTCACAGATCATATCCACATCCCGGATATTGATATAGTCTTCCTCTCTGCCGCTGTAAAGGAACGGTACTGACCGGTTCACCTGAACGATGATTCTGCCGCCGTGTTTTTTCACATAGTCTGCCGCAGGTCTTCCATACATGGCACCGATGACACCGAAGCTGAAATTTCCGTTTTCGTCAGGCTCCGGCGATTCAAAGGTGAAAATATCCGGCCGGAAAAGGTTCTCCATGACGTTTTCCGTTTTGGAGAAATCGTAGGAATACACCGAAATATTATCCGTCATCCGCTTCCGGAAAAAGTACTCCCTGGATTTCACATCCATGAAGCTGATCAGCACGTTAATATGCCCGTGCGCGTCCTCTTTCAGAAATTCGTAGTCATCGGCCAGAAAGCTTCCGATGAGCGTCACATCATTCAGTTCAAAGGTTCTGTCAGCCAGGCTTCGCAGAAATGCCCGCGGCTGGCTGGAGGATGTGGCAGTGACCAGCCGGTCGCCGTCCTGTACCGATGCGGCCGCCTGCTGTGGTGTAACCAGTTTTTCTCTGTATTCTTTTTCAACCTGTGGTGTCATCATTTTTCCTTCCCTTCTTCTCTTCCTGCTTCTTTCTCCTGCTGCGGCGCTTCGCCGCCGATCCCCGCCAGCTTTTTCGCCAGCTCGATCTTATGCGGCAGATTCGATTCCCGGTAGATCATAATCCGCATTGCCTGTGGAGAGCCGGCGCCGTGCATGGACTCGACGAGGGCAGTTCCACCGGACATGTTTTCGATGAGCCGGGCGATCCGGATCCTGTCCATCGTGCTGTATTTCGGGTTTGCAGCAAAATATTTTTCGTCACGTTCAGTTTCACTTCATTGGCCAGCAGCGGATCGACAAAACAGCTGCCGCAAGGGGTTTCCTGCCCTTCCCAGGAGCAGGCCAGCGAGCAGCAGTACATCGTTTCTGCCAGATGGACCATCTCGATCAGTTTGTCTTTGATATGGCTGGCACCGGCTGCTCCGTTCATGTCTGCCATCAACGCCGATGCACCGATGAGGATATCCGCATTTCCCACTTTGCAGGCACCGTAATTCTGCCGGTGGAATGCTGCGAACCGCGCCACATAGTCCTGATCGTTTTCTGACAGTGCAGAGGTTGGCAGAATCAGCATTTCATGGGAATTGACGATTCCGGTCATATGCGCTTTGGCTCCGCAGATTACAATGCCGTCTTCCCGCTTCTCCACAACGTGTGTGAACAGATCCGCATCCTGCTGCCCGGAAGGTTTTCTGCTCCGATCGCCTTTTACATCCGTCATGGCGCCTGCAACCATCAGATCGTTTTCCTGCACATACTGAAGCCATTTCTGAAACCGGGCATGATACGACGTGCCTCTGGCATGGTCCACAGCAAAGGTTGTGATATAGGTCGCATTCATGGCATCAAATCCCACACACCGCTGAAAACAGGTTCCTGTATTCTGTGCGATCATCCGCAGCATTTTCACCTTTTTCACCAGATCTTCTTTGCTCTGGTGAATGTGCGTAAAGCGGTTGATCTTCTTTCCGGTCAGATGCGACTTCGCCGTCATCAGATCCTCATACACCGGGTCCTGCGCCAGGGCATACGTCATTGCCGCAGAATTCACATGGGGTGATGTCATCGGATCCTCCACGATATTTTCGATCTGCTTTCCCATATAGTATACTTTTGTATGCATTTTTTTCAGGCTCTCCCTGTACTGCATTGCGTCCATCATGACTGTCATCCTCCGTCTCTGTCAGGTTCTTTTTTCAGACCTATCACAGAGCATTTTTCATGCCAGATTCCACCCTCCCCAAATAAAAAAACCGCGGCAGGCTTTTTCCGCGGTTTCCGGTTTCTTCCGGTTCGTTCTCCTTTTCAGTTCGTCGCAAAATATATCCATTTGCGCTGTATCTGTCGATTTATGGTTCAAGAATGCGACAATCTCTGCTTTTCTATCGTGTTCCCCTGGTTCGCATTTTTCCGCAGCCTGTTCACTGCCCCATGCAGCCCGTTCTTCTAAAAGATCCCCGTCAGGAAGATTTCCAGTCCGATGGCGATAAGGATCGCGCCGCCCAGGACGGATGCTTTCCCGGAAAGTTTCGTTCCGGCCTTTCTTCCGATCAGAAGACCGGCCATACAGATCAGGAAAGTGGCAGCTGCAATGATCAGGGCACAGACCAGCGCCATGACAAATCCGTATTCCGCGATGGTGAATCCCACAGAAAGGGCATCAATGGATGTGGCGATCCCCTGCATCAGAAGAACCGATGCGCTGACCGATACGACTTCGGCGGTCTCCTGCGGGCGGATTCCCTCCAGCAGCATTTTCCCGCCGATAAATCCCAGCAGCGCCAGTGCGATCCAGGGAATGCACTTCTCGAAAGACTGGAAATACTGTACCACGGTATGTACGCAGATCCATCCTGCCATCGGCATCAGTGCCTGAAAAAAAGCAAATACGCCGGCGATCCCGCACATCCTGCCGCGCTTCATTCCGGGTTCACTGAGCCCGTTGGCCAGCGACACGGAAAACGCATCCATCGCCAGGCCTGCGCCGAGAAGGATGCTGTTAAAGAAAAATACAAGGTTCCACTCCATCTTCTTTCCTCCATCTGCTGCATCTTTTTATTACAGAATACCGGAAATAGTACTTTCTGTATTAGAGTATTAGAGTATCATTCTATGACACATCCGTCAAGAAAATCCTGTCAGATCGCGGATTACTTCTCCCGCGATGATCAGACCTGCCGCAGACGGCACGAAGCTGATGCTCGCAGGCGTGCGAAGTCCGGTCCGCACCGGCTCTTCTTTCGAATAGAGCACTTTCACATCTGTGATTCCCCGGTCACGAAGTGCCTTGCGGACAGCCTTTGCCAGGGGACAGACACTGGTCTGGCTGATATCTGCAATTTCAAACCGGGTCGGATCCAGTTTGTTCCCGGTTCCCATGGACGAGATGACGGGTGTGTCGGCTTCCCGTGCCCGGCAGATCAGATCCACTTTCGCTGTCACATTGTCAATCGCATCCACCACGTAGTCATAGGCCCCGAAATCAAACTCCCCTGCCCGTTCCGGCAGATAGAAGCAGTTGCTGACGGTGATCTCCATATCCGGATTGATGGACAGAAGCCGCTGTCTCATGGCCTCTGTCTTTTCCATCCCGATCGTGTCCCATGTCGCAATGATCTGGCGATTCAGATTGGTGATGTCCACTTTGTCTTTATCTACAAGGTGCAGGGACCCTACGCCGGCGCGCACCAGCGCCTCGCAGACATAGCCGCCCACACCGCCAAGGCCGAAAACCAGCACCCTTGACTGCCGCAGTTTCTCAACTGCATCGCTGCCCAGCAGCATGCGGGTCCGCTGAAACGGATCTGCTTCCCTGTTGTCTTTTTTTTCATTCATCTGATCTTCTGATTCCTCTCAGTTTTCCAATTACAAAATAGATTACGTCCGCGGAATATCCCAGTCCTGACAGCCGACGTCCGACGCGGGACAGAAATTTCTCGTCCAGCGTTTTCCCGCTGTCAAGCTGCTGCCGCGCCATTTTCACTGCAGTCTGCAGCGCACGTTTTTTTTCATCTAAAAGGACATTTCCCGCACTTCCTGTTTCCTTTTCCTGCTCCAGCGTTTTCCACCCGTCAGCAATTACCTTGCTGCAGACGCCCCGTGCCTGAAGCTCCTGTTCGATTTTTTTCCGTCCTTTTCCCCGGGACGCTGCCTGACAGATATAGCTCCGCACATATGCGCTGTCATCCAGATACTGATACTCCAGAAGCTTTTTTACCGCATCCTCGATTTCTTCCGGCTCATAGCCTTTCTGTTTCAGATATCTGCGGATCTCCCGTTCTGTCCGCATCTGCAGGGAGAGATACCCTGCCGCCCGCTCAAAAGCGTCCGATTTCGGCCGATCTGACAATCTGCAGTTCCTCCTTTTCGTCGTCCACGCACCAGGCTGCAGCGAAAGGATGCTCCATCGGAATTTCACGGATCCAGAGGGTTCGGTCCTCCCAGGGAACCGTTTCCCGAAGCATTCCGTTCTCCACGAGATCCGGCCGTACCCCGGCCGTCCCGAAAAAACCCAGACCGGTATATTTTGCGAAGGCTTCCCTTCGGGTCCAGATCTGATAGAAACCGGAAATGCCTTCCTGCCGGACATATTCTGTCTCCGCAGCGGTAAAAAACCTGGCTGCAATCTCGTCGTGCCGACATGACCTGCAGATCTGCACGTCCAGGCCGCTTCGCCCCGGCCCCAGAATGCAGGCCCACAGACCGCCGCTGTGGCTGATGCTGAACTGAACTCCGGATGCCGGCCAGGAAGTGAAATACGGCTTTCCCGCTTCCGTCCGCCCGAAGTCCAGCTGTACTTCCTTCAGCCAAGGTGCGTGTCGCAGCGCCGCCTCCCGCAGCATGGCAGACCGCTTTTCCGGTTCTTCTGGATCCTGATACAGATACATCTGATACATGTATTTTTCCCCTCTTCGTGAGCTGACACGGATGTTTTTCACTGCGCCGACCGAAAAAGAAAGACACCGAAAAAGGTGTCTCTTTTCTCGTGGTTATTCGTCCTTCTCCGGCTTTTCCTCTGCCAGACGTTCCAGGACCCGCTTATACCCGTCCGCGCCGTACATCAGACATTTATTGATCCTGCTGATGGTTGCAGTGGACGCATTGGTGATCGATTCAATTTCACTGTATGTCTTTTTTTCAGAAAGGAGTTTGGCCACCTGCAGCCGCTGCGCGATCGCATGGATCTCATTGATCGTGCAGATATCTTCAAAGAACCGGTAGCAGTCTTCCCTGTTTTCCAGCGTCAGAACAGCATCAAACAGCTGGTCGATATCATCCCGTTTCAGTTTGGATTCATAAGCCATATATTATACTCCTTTCGTCCGTTAAACTTTTATACTTTCATACTATAAAGTATTATAACACCGGCATCATGCTTCGTCAAACTGAATTTCTTCCGCCAGGAACTGAAGACGTTCCTGCCCCTGCCACATCTGGAGCTCCAGTGTGCCGATGATCCGGGCCGGACGATGCGCGCCGGTCTGTGCGATGTAGCGGTCGGCGTTATTGAACAGGACACATGGCACACGGCAGCCTTTCAGGCTCCGTGCAGAAAACCGCATATGCTGCCCCTGATCTCCCATTCTTCGAACGTCCTCCACGGTCACGCCGGTGAGAAGCAGCAGCGGCCGGGGATTTCCGTTTCCAAATGGTGCAAGCAGCTCCAGCTCCTTTGCCAGTCTCAGGGTGATATCCTCCGCACGAACGGCCAGATCCACATCATAAGTGCGCCGGAAAATATCCGGGTGCTCTTTTCGGATCTGCTTCATCGACTGCAGCAGATTGGCAGTCAGCTCCGGCAGATATTCTTCTTTCATGAGGAAGCCGCAGGCACTGGCATGTCCGCCGAACTTTTCGAAGTACCTTTCATTCTGTTTCAGCAGGCTGTAAAGGCTGACACCCGGAATACTGCGTCCGGTGCCCTTCAGATATTTTTTTCCTTCTCCGGACGGGGTAACGAGAATTGCAGGACGATAATAGGTTTCTTTCAGTTTTCCCGCCACAATGCCTGCAATTCCCTCATGGGCGTTTTCTGAGCGGATCAGAACAAAATCCTTTACCGTATGCTCCGTGCCGCACCCTTCTTCCATCAGCTGTTCCACGCAGTTTCGGAAGGTTTCCTGCTGCAGCTTCTTTCTCTGCAGATTCTGATTTACCAGGAGCGCCACCCGGTCATCCAGCGTCTCCGCTTCACGGGCTGTTTTCGGTGCTGCAGCACAGCGAAGCAGTTCCACGGCTTTCGAGGCATCTTCGATCCGCCCCGAGGCATTCAGATGGGGCACAATGATATAGCTGAGGCTCTCTGAAGTAATCTGCCCCGGCTTCAGGGATACCGCATCCAGGAGTCTGGCGAGACCTTCCCGGGTTCCCCGGTTAATCATTCGTAATCCGTATTTCACGATCGTCCGGTTCTCATCGATCAGCGGCATAATATCCCCGACCGTCCCGATGGCCGCCAGATCCAGGACTTCGTTGATCACAGATTTCGGCAGATCCGCCCGCTGCCGGATCGCCTGCGCCACTTTAAATGCGACGCCGCAGCCGGCAAGATGCTTGAACGGGTACGGACAGCCCGGCTGTTTCGGATTGATCACCAGGCAGTCCGCAATCGTATCTGTCACATTGTGATGATCGGTCACCAGAATCTTCATGCCCAGCTGCCGGGCATATTTCACTTCTTCTGCTGACACACTGCCGCAGTCCACAGTGAGGATCATCTCAAATCCCCGTTCATAAATCTGCCGGATCGCTTCTTTATTCAGTCCGTACCCCTCTTCAAACCGCGAAGGGATATAATAATCGACCTGTCCCGGATCCGTAATATGGGACAGTACGCTGAGCATCAGCGTCGTTGACGTGATCCCGTCTGCATCGTAATCCCCGTAAATGCAGATTTTCTGCCCGGATACGGCTGTTTCCAGAATGAGATTGACCCCTTCCTCCATATTTTTCAGGAGGAAAGGGTCATAGGTTCTGCGGGGGCTTGGAGAAAGGAATTCCGTCACATCTTCCCGGCTCTCGATTCCCCGTTTTTTCAGCAGCCTTAGAATGATTTCCTGCGCAGCTTTGTCAGCTGCAGTTTTATATTCCGTCATTTTCTATCCCTTTAAATAATCCAGCGGATCTTTAATCGCTCCGTTTTCACGTACTTCCACATGGAGATGATTTCCGGTAGAAGTCCCTGTCGAGCCGACTTTCGCAATAACCTGTCCCTTTGTCACTTTCTGGCCTGTGCTGACGCAGAGGCTGGACGCATGCCCGTAAAGGGATACAATGCCGCCGCCGTGATCAATCATGACGCAGTTGCCGTAACCGCCGTAAACCTGCGACATGATGACAGTGCCGTCACCCATGGCCACAATATCCGCGCCATAGGCTGCCGCAATATCCATTCCGCTGTGATATTTCCATACATGGTAAACCGGATGCATCCGGTATCCCGCATAAGAAGTAATGTAATGGCTGCTCGGTACCGGCCAGGTGAACACGCCGCCCACATATTCGGTGGTCGGATCCACCATATTCTTTAATGTCGTTTCCAGCTCTTTCGCCTGGGCCAGAAGTTCATCTTCCTTTTCTTCCAGCTGCGACTTCTTGCTGTCCAGCGACTTCTGATCCTCTGCAAGTTCTGCCTTCTGCTCAGCCAGAGATGCTTTTTTCTGCTTCAGCGACGCCTGAATTGCCTGCAGTTCCTCATGCTCTTTTTCCAGCGTCTTCATCACATCCACATCGTTTTCATAGATTTTCTGGATCATTTCCATATTAGAGACAAATTCGGAGATGCTTCTGGATCCTAGAAGCACATCCAGAAATCCCACCGAACCGTTCTTGTACATGGCGCGAAGCCGTGCGTTCAGCCCGTCCTCCCGCTTCTGCATCTCTTCTTCTTTTTTCTTAATCTTCTGCTCGGTATCCCGGATCTCCTGGGCAGCACGGCTTATGGCAGATGACAGGCTGTCCACTTTGGCCGACAGGCTTTTGATATCTTTTTCCACCTGTGCCAGTTCATTGGTCACTTCATCCTTCTGGTCATTGACATCATCCAGCTGATCCTGCACCTGGCTTTTGGTCTGTCCCGCATAGGCAAAGCCCGATGTGCCTGCTGTCAGGAGCAGCAGAAGACTGAGCAGAATGCACAGAGCCTTCCGCCTCTGCGATCCGGATCCGGTTCGGGTGTTCTTTCCCCCTGCAATTTTCTTTCTCATGTCTTTCCCCCTTTTACGTATCCAGAAATCTCCGCATGGAAACAATGCTTCCCCATGCGCCGATGCTCATGCCCAGCGCCAGGAAGATGATCACCATGTTTTCTGTGAGATAACTTACAGAAATCAGCGGGCAGGATACAATCGCCAGCACCTGCGCACCGATCAGTTCCACAATCTTGCCGTAGATCAGCGCGATCAGCCCCGTTGCTATCGCCGAGGCCATCATTCCGATCAGAATGCCTTCTGCCAGGAACGGGCCGCGAATAAACCAGTTGGTGGCACCGATATATTTCATGATGCGGATCTCCCTGGCTCTGGCAAATACCGTAAGTTTCACGGTATTGGAAACCACCACCACGGAAACCACCACCAGAAACGCCATGACGATCAGTGCGGCAATCTGCAGGAAATCCGTGATCTTTGTCAGCTTCTCCACCGTTTCCTGATAGTACTGAATATCCTCCACACCGTCAAAGGTGCCGGCGTATTCCGCAACCTGTCCTGCATGGTCCAGAGAATCCACGGTGATGAGGATCGAACTCGGAAGTGGATTTTCTCCCAGCGTGTCCAGCAGATAGCCGCTTTCTCCCCACCGCTGCTTCATGATCTCCAGCGCCTCATCCTCAGACCGGTATTCCACATCAGTGACACCGTCGCAATGTTTCAGCTGACTCATAATGTTCATCGTCTCTTCCTGGCTGGTGCTGTCCAGCAGAAATACTTCAATCTGGTCGTAATCCTGCTTCACGGCTTCCGTAAACATGTTGATGTTTACCATAATGACGAAAAACAGGCCCAGAATCAGCAGCATGGCTGTAATGGAGAAGATCGAGGCAAGGCTCATGCCCCGGTTCCGGAAAATCTGGGTGAATCCCTGCCGGATATTATAGATCAGACTTCTCAGCATGGGTATCCTCCTTTCCGCCGGTCCTTTCTGCGGTCTGACAAGTTTCGACAGTTTTGCCGGTTTCGCTTTTCTCCGGAGAGACCTGCATTTCCGCTGCCTTCACGGCCTCCGCAGGAATTTCCTGCGTTCTCTGCGTCTTCTGTTCGTCAGCCGACATTCCGGCCTCGTTCATTCTGTCAGCCGGCATTCCGGCATCCGGCATTCCGGCATCCGTCATTCCGGCATCCGGTCTGCGCGATGTTTCCGCCGACGAGGCTTCTGCTTCTGCTGTTTTTTCTGCTTCCGCTCTTTCACTCCGGCGTGCGGCGCCTGCTCTGCGTCCTTTTCGTTCTTCCTTTTCCCGGAATCCGTCCGAACGGCGTTTTTTCCTCTTCGACTCGGTTTTTCGCTCCGGACTGCTTTCTTCCCGGTCTTTCCTTCCGGCCCCTCCGCTTGTCATTTCGGTGGTTTCCCGGGTGCAGACCGTCTGCTCAAAACCGTATGTACCCTGTTCATCACGAACCACCCGTCCTTCTTCGACAGCGATCACCCGTTTCTTCATACGGTCTACGATATCTTTCGCGTGAGTCACCATAACGATGGTCGTTCCGCGCAGATTGATCTGTTCCAGCAGATCCATGATCTCCCAGGCGGTATCCGGATCCAGGTTTCCGGTCGGCTCATCTGCGATCAGAACTGTCGGATTGTTTACGATGGCCCTGGCGATTGCGACTCTCTGCTGCTCTCCGGCGGAAAGCTCCTCCGGATATTTATGCGCCTTGTCGCTGATCCCTACCAGGCTCAGCACCTGCGGCACCTGTTTGCGGATCTGTCTTGGTGTTTTATGCAGGACTTCCATCGCAAAAGCCACATTTTCAAACACCGTCTTTTTCGGCAGGAGACGGAAATCCTGGAAAACGGTTCCCAGTTTTCTCCGATACTGCGGAATCTCCCGGTTCGACAGTCTGGTCACTTCCTGTCCGTCCACCACAATGCTGCCCCGGTCCGCATCGATCTCCTTCAGGATCAGCTTGATGAATGTGGATTTCCCGGCGCCGCTGGGACCTACCAGAAAGACAAAATCCCCTTTTTTAATGTGCACACTCACGTCGTCCAGTCCGACGTTTGTTTTATAAGTTTTCGTGACATGGTCAAAACGAATCATACTATTCCCCTTTTTCTGTTTCCTTCTGCTTTTTTGAAAGCCGGAGTGCCGGCCCTGCAGACATGTCAATAGAAGCCGTCTTCCTTCTTCTCTGAAAAACGACTTATTCTATTTTATTATACTATATTTCGACCGTATTTTGAACAGTAATTTCTGGCAAAGGTCCGTTTTTTCCGGTTTCATTTTTCCAGACGTTTCCGAATTTCTTTTTCCAGTTCCCGTAAGGCGGAGAAGGTTCCCTTTTTTCCGTCTGCATCATCCGGGCCTTCCGGTCTGCTGCCTCTGCCGTCTGCAAGGCATTCCACCGGGAGACGGCAGCCGTACTGCGCGCGATAAAAAACGGAAGGATCGCACAGAGGAATGCTGCAGTAAGACGGAAGCTGCAGGAAACGCTTCATTTCGCTGTGATTCACCTCCGGATGATCCCCATTGACAACCCACAGGACCGGAAGGCCTGCTGCCGCGGCATCCTTCAAAATCTCGTAAACCGGTGTGCCGGCAAAAATCTGCGCAGGCAGAGGATGGATCACGCCGAGGACCAGATCGTACTGCTGCAGTGTATCTAGCGGCGGACTGTCGACAAGGATCCAGCGTTCTCCCAGCTGATCCAACGGGAAATGCTTCAGCGGGAAACGCTCCAGGTCCTCCGTCTGCCTTCTGCCGGCCGGACTGTCAATGTGTTCCGTCTCTTCCGCTGCTGCCGGGTTTCTCCACACCACCCAGTTGATGCCTCTGTACAGATTGGACCGTCTGGGCAGAGGCTGCCCCTGCAGACAGAAAGAAAAAAAATCGGTGAATCGCTTCCCCCGGAATCTCAGGTCAAGGCCTGCCGCAAAATACGCTGCCGGCTCCCCGGCGGCAGGTCGGCGCATTTCCACATAGGCGGCGTCGGCAGCCGAACGCGGTGAGTCCCTTTCCTCTTCGCCGCCCCATCTGCCTCCATGCCCGGATGCGCCGCCTTCCCGCCCGGTTCCGCTTTCCCACGGGTTCCCCCATGCAGAGATCCAGCTTCGCTCCCGCACCATTTTTTCCATCGAATGAGATCGAATTATTTTTTTGCTGTCGTCTTTCCTCTCTTCCTCTGCTGCATCGACATTTTTCGACAATAAAAAAGCCAGGGACATGGCGAGAAACGTCGCCCCTGCGCCCCGGCTGATACCAACGACGGCAATTTTCTTTTTTCCCTCCGGCGGTGTCAGATGCCATACCGGCTCAGCAGCATTCTCTTCGCCCGTCAGCACAGCCCGCTCTCTGAAATAAATACGCTCCATATATTCTGCTCCGTTTCCACGGGCAAAATGCAGATCCTCTTCCTGTCTATCTTAGCGCCGGATCCATTTTCTGTCAAGTCCTGTCAGTCTGTTTTTTACAGAAATACTCCAGAGCTTCCCGGTAACCTTCGAATCCCTTGCCGCAGATCATCTTCTCCGCTGCCATGGACACGTAAGAGTGCCGCCGGAACGGCTCCCGTTCCTGAATGTCGGTAAGGTGCACTTCCACGGTCGGGATGGCCACTGCTTTCAGCGCATCCAGAACTGCCACACTGGTGTGTGTATATGCTGCGGCATTGATGATGATGCCATCTGCCTTTCCATACGCCTCCTGGATCTTTGTGACCAGGTCTCCTTCATGATTTGACTGGTATATTTCCACTTCCAGGTTCATTTCCTCTGCCCAGCTGCGGACAGAATCCACCAGATCCTGATAGGTCTGGCGGCCATAAAGCTGCGGTTCCCGGATCCCCAGGAAATTCAGGTTCGGTCCGTTGATTACATAGATTTTCATAGTTTCCTCACTTTTCTGTTTTTTCATTGCAGAACATGCTGCAGTCGAGCAGGCCGTCCAGAACGGCAAGGGCCGCAGCTGCTTCGACGACGGGAACCGCACGCTGCACGATACATGGGTCATGACGTCCTTTGATTTTCAGCTTCATATCGCAGCCACCAGACAGAGAAACGCTGTCCTGCTCCTTGAAAATGGACGGCGTCGGCTTCACCGCCACGCGGAATACCACCGGCATGCCGCTGGCAATGCCGCCCAGGACCCCTCCGTGATGATTGGTTCTGGTCCGCACCTGTCCCTGTTCGTTTACGTAAAAGCTGTCATTATTTTCGCTTCCCCGCAGTGCGGCACAGGCGAATCCGTTGCCGAACTCAATTCCCTTCACCGCCGGGATCCCGAAGACTGCCTGCGAAATTCTTCCTTCCATGCCGTCAAACATATGATCCCCGCAGGCACCAGCAGGCAGACCGTCGACCACGCATTCAACGATGCCGCCCACAGAATCTCCTTCTTTCTGCGCAGCGGCCATGGCTTCCATCATCGCTTCCATACCCGTTTCTCCAACCTGATGAATTCCGGTCACAGGATCCTCCGAAACAACGCCGCTGACACCTCCTACGGCGATCATCTGCGCTGTCACGGATACTTCGCGCCGGGCCAGGATCTGCTTCGCCATGCCGCCAGCCACACACAGCGGTGCGGTCAGCCGCCCGGAAAAATGCCCGCCGCCGCGGAGATCCACATTGGATCCGTACCGCATCATGGCCGCAAAATCCGCATGGGCCGGCCGCGGCACATCTTTCAGATTACTGTAGTCTCCGGACCGCTGATTCGTATTCTCAATCATAACCGATATCGGGGAGTTCAGGATCCGCAGAACTCTTTTCTCTCCTTCCGCCGCAGGCTTTTCCAGCACACCGCTGAGGAATACCGGAATATCCGGTTCCTTCCGCGGCGTGGAATATTTTTTCCCCGCTGCGGACCGCCGTGCCATGAAGGCCAGCAACTCGTCCATATCGATTATCTCACCCGCCGGAAAGCCCTCTGCCACCATACCGATGGCTTTGCCGTGAGACTCCCCGAAGATGGTGACTTTCAGCCGTTTTCCATATGTGCTTCCCATAGTTTTTCTCTCTCCTCAAAAAATCCCGGATAGGATTTATTCACTGCTTCCGCGCCTGTGATCACCACCGGTCCGCTGCAGAGGGCGGATGCCACTGCTGCACTCATGACAATGCGATGATCTCCGGATCCGTCTACTGTGCCGCCGGTCAGATGCCCTTCGCGATCCCGACCGCCGCAGCCCTGACCGTGGATCAGCAGGAAGTCTTTCCCTTCCTCCACCGGACAGCCCAGCGCCTGCAGCATGGCAGTCACCGTCTGAAGCCGGTCGCTTTCCTTGATCCGCAGACGTCCTGCATTGCAGATTCTCGTATCGCCTGCAGCTGCTGCCGCAACCACCGAAAGAACCGGCACCGCATCCGGAATGTCTGCCACATCGATTTCCGTTCCATGCAGCTGCAGGCCCTCCGGACAGCTGCAGGTTACGCTGCCTGCCGCCTCATCTTCCGTAACCTCTGCGCCGAACTGGCGCAGCACCCGGCAGATCGCCATATCCCCCTGTACCGACCGGAGATTCAGTCCCGTCACTGTCACCGGGCCGCCGCCTGCGGCGCCGGCCGCCAGCCAAAAGGCCGCATTGGACCAGTCGCCTTCCACTTCCATGGATGCCGGGCCGCGATAAACTTGTCCGCCCGGTATGCGGAACCGGCAGGTAACCGGCGCATTCTTCCCGGATGCACTGCTCTCCGATGCATCCGGTGCTCCAGCCCCGCCCGGCACGTCCTCTTCAATCCTTATCCCGAACTGCCGCAGCACATCCAGGGTAATATCGATATACGGGCGGGATTCCACCCGCCCCAGCAGGTTCAGCACGCTGTCCCCTTCCAGCAGCGGCAGCGCGAACAGCAGACCGCTGATGTACTGGGAAGACACATTGGCCGCAATGGAGTATTCCCCCGCAGTAAGCCCGCCGGTCAGCACCAGCTGCCCGTCCTCACAGGAGGCGCTTACGCCGTGGGGAGCCATCGCTTCAAGCAGCGGTCCCATGGGCCGCTGCATGAGCCTGCCGCGGCCGGTGAACCGGATCTCGCCGGCCGGACCGGCCTCCTCTTTTCCACATCCCGCTCTTCCGGCCTCTTCTGCCGCCTGCCTTCTTCCCCGCAGCGCGCCGCAGACCGGCACCACGAACCGCAAAGTGGTGCCGCTTTCGCCGCAGTCCAGCACATCCTCCCCACGCTCCATGGCCGCGATAACCCTGCGGGTCGCCTCCATGTCCTCGCTGACGGTTTCCAGCTTCACTTCCGTTTCCAGTCCGGAAGTAATCTTCGACAGCGCCGCCGCCAGCAGGATCCGATGGGCAAAGGACTTCGACTGTATGACCTTCACCGTTCCGGTCAGTTTTCTGTGATCCAGCCTGACTTCCATCTACGATCTCCCTCCTGCCAGCAGCTTCTGGGCCTGCGCCACGTCCATATGAGAAATGAAGCATTCCCCAATCTTTCGCGGCAGGATCAGATTGATCCCGCCGCCCTCGATCTTCTTGTCCGAAAGCATGCCTGCCAGCAGCTGCTCCGTCGTAAACGGTGCCTCCGCCGGAAGGCCGTATGCTTCCAGCAGATTCTTCAGTCCGTCTGCCGTTCCCTTCTCGCAGATTCCTTCTTTCTCCGCGGCTCTGGTTACAATGGCCATGCCCATGGCCACCGCACTGCCGTGGGAGATCGCAAATCCGCTGTTTTTTTCGATGGAATGGCCGATGGTATGACCGAAATTCAGCAGGTTTCGCAGCCCCTTGTCCAGTTCATCCTGCACCACGACCTGCCGCTTGATATCCACGCAGGCTGCGATGATCTCAGCCTGCAGTTCCTTGTCGCTGCGGCAGGACGGCAGAATGTTTTCTGAAAGCCGCCGGTAAAGGGCTGCATCCCAGATCATGCCGTACTTGATCACCTCTGCGCATCCATCGGCAAATACCGATGGTTCCAGCGTATCCAGGGTGTCCGTATCCATGATCACGGCGGAAGGCTGATAAAACGCACCCGCCAGATTCTTTCCTTCCGGCAGATTGATGGCCGTCTTTCCGCCTACCGAAGAATCCACCGCTGCAAGCAGGGTGGTGGGAAGCTGCACAAACGGGATTCCCCGCTGATAGGTCGCGGCAAGAAATCCCGAAAGATCCCCGGCTACACCGCCTCCCAGGGCGAAAATCACATCCTGCCGTGAAACGTGATTTCCTGCCAGGAATGAAAGCTGGCGGAGATAGCAGTCTCCGCTCTTCGCCGTTTCCCCCGCCGGCACTACCGTCCGCAGCACCTGAAAACCCAGGGCGGACAGATTTTGCGCCGTACGGTCACCGTACAGAGGATCCACATGTTCATCCGTCAGCAGGACCGCCTTGCCGCCTCCTGCCGCCACGTTTCTGATCTTTTCCGGGAGCAGCTCTGCCAGATCATCCAGCAGCCCCGCCCCGATATGCACATCGTAGGGATGCGCTGTATCTACATGAATCGTTTTTCTCATTCTTTTTTCTCCGGTCGTTTCTTTTCCAGTTCTTCTTTCCGCTCCCGGCCGTCCCGCAGCAGCTGCTCCAGCTTCTCTGTATCCTCCGCCGCGATGGCATCCCGGTATTCCTGCAGGCTTCCCAGCAAAATATCCAGTTCCGCAAGCAGTGCTTCCTTATTATACATGAACAGCTCTGCCCACATTTTTTCGTTCAGATAGGCCACCCGGGTCAGATCCCGGAAACTGCCGCCGCTGTAGCCTTCTTCCTCCAGCGCCGACGGGCTCTTGACGAAAGCGTTGGACGCAATATGCGAAAGCTGGGAGGTGTAGGCAATCATCCGGTCGTGATGCTCTGCATGGGTTACCTTGAAACGGGCAAATCCCATGGGCTTCAGCGCCTCCTTCACCCTGGCAAGCAGGCGGATATCATCGAACACCGGCGGAACCACCACCATGGATGCACCCTGAAAGAGATCGGCACGGGAGACTTTGATCCCGGAACGTTCTGTGCCGGCCATCGGATGTCCGCCGACAAAGGTGAATCCGTACTCCTCTGCCACCGGGAAGCAGGCTTCGCAGACTGCCTTCTTCACGCCGCAGCAGTCCATGACCAGTCCTTCCTTGTTAAACCGGCCGGCGTTTTCCTTTACGTATTCAATGGCTGCGCCGGGATACACTGCCAGAAACACCAGATCGCACTGGCTCAGATTGGTCTCCGGCTCCAGCACCTCGTCGATGACCCCCGCCAGACGTGCAAATCCCAGAATCTTCGTATCCCGGTCCGCACCCAGAACCCGGCAGCCAGCCGCCTTGTATGCCTTGGCCACCGAGCCGCCGATGAGCCCCAGGCCTACCACGCCCACGGTCATTTCTTCCTGCTTCGTGCCGTCATCTGTCATTTCATCACCTCGCGGATCTTATTCACACCCTTCATCACATCGGCAAACTGTTCCGGTGTCAGCGACTGGGCTCCGTCGCAAAGGGCCTTGGACGGATTGTTGTGCACCTCGATCATCAGGCCGTCAGCGCCAGCCGCGGCAGCCGCCAGTGCCATCGGCTTCACATACCGTGCTACGCCTGTCGCATGGCTGGGATCCACGATAACCGGCAGATGGGTCAACTCCTTCAGCACAGGAATTGCGGAAAGATCCAGTGTATTTCTCGTGTACGTCTCAAAGGTCCGGATGCCCCTCTCGCATAAAATAATGTTTTCGTTGCCGCCGGCCATAATGTATTCCGCACTCATGAGCCACTCCTTGATGGTATTGGCCATGCCGCGCTTCAGCAGAATCGGCTTGTTGATCTTTCCCAGCTCCTTCAGCAGCTCAAAATTCTGCATATTCCGCGCGCCTACCTGAATCAGGTCCACATTTTCAAACATCGGCAGATGATTCGGATTCATGATCTCCGTGACGATCGGAAGTCCGGTATGGGCCCGGGCATGTTCCAGCAGCTCGATTCCCTCGTCCTTCAGGCCCTGGAAATCATATGGAGAAGTTCTCGGTTTGAAGGCTCCGCCGCGCAGAATCAAGGCACCGGCATCTTTTACTGCCTGAGCCACTTCTTCAATCTGGTCCCGGCTTTCCACAGAACATGGTCCTGCCATCACGGCAAAATTTCCTCCGCCGACTTTCACGCAGCCGACAGTGCTGCCACCTTCGCTGCGGCCTTCGCTGCCGCCTTCCCCGGTTCCGCCAGTTCCGCCCACTTCAACGACCGTATCTTCCGGATGGAATTTCCGGTTTGCCTTCTTGAACGGCTCTGAAATCGTCTTCACGGACTCCACGATGTCCAGACTTTCCAGCAGTTCTCTGTCTATATTGGAAGTATCGCCTACCAGGCCCACGATGGTCGCGTAATCGCCCCTGGAAAGATGTACTTTCAGGCCCATGGATTCGAGCCACTCCGTCAGATCATGAATCTGTCTGTCCGTTGTTTCTTTCTTCAATACTGCGATCATTTCAATACTCCTTTTCTCATGTTACGTCACTTGTTACGAAACTATTTTACTCTAAAACGGCCGGAATAAAAAGAGGATTCTTCCGGTTTGCTTTTATTTCTTTCGCCTGCAGCGCGTTTGGAATTTTCAGAAAATTCTAAAAATTCATTGTATCCACTTTACCACATCCTTCGGCCGTTGTCAAGCCGGCTTTCCCGCCTGCTGCGCAAAATAACCGGTGCCCGCCTGCACCCGTCTAATCGGGCCGGTTCACTACAGTGAACCGAATGCGGAAAAAATTAAAAAAAGGTTAACATGAGCGAAAAGAAAACAGCGGACCGTGAATACCGCAGACCGCCAAACGCAAAAAAATAAACCAAATTGCAGATTTTGTTCGCAAATGGTTTATTTTAGACTCAGAACGCGGTGGCCGGAACCGAAATCCGTTAACCAGAAATGCAGAATTTCCACAAACGGTTAATTCGCCTCCGGGTACGCGCCGGGGGATGTGTTCGGTGATGAGTAAAACGTTTCTCCCGTATCTAAACAGATTGCTGCCAGTCTTCCTCCCCGGCAGCATGCTCCGCAATCTATAACCTTTTGTCAATTTTGTATGGATTTCATCATTCGACATCAAATCTGTATTGATCGTATCTGGTACTTTTGGTAATGTAACAGCAAACGGAATACCTCCTGTCAGTTTCATTGTAACGCAAACGTCGTTACTTTGCGAGTGATTTATTAACAGACTTTATCAATTCTTCCCTATTTTTATCCCATTCCATCTGTTACAATCGGAAATCTCATTTCAACAATAAATTCTTCTTTCTCTATCTTTGCTCCAATCTCTCCATTCATCCGACTTACCAACTCCTTTGCAATAGATAGTCCCAATCCAGTAGATGTTTTACTTCTGGCAGCATCTGCTTTGTAAAATCTCTCAAACACATGATCTATATTAATCTGTTCCGGATATGTAACCTGATTGCTAATTCTAAGCACTGCCTGATTTTGATTACGTTCCAACTCAATACTAATCTTCTTTTCTCCATGATCCAGCCCATTTTTTATTACATTTTGGATAACACGGCGAAGCCCTTGCCTGTTTCCATGTATATACAACTGTTCTTCCGTAATCTGAATATCAGGCCGAATTTCCATTCTTACCCAGTTATCATAGTATGAAAAAACAGTTTCTTTCAGTATCCGGTTCATACAGCAAGGCGTCAATTCCAAATTATAAGATTCATTTTTTAACTTTGTAAATGTAAAAAGTTCTTCCAGCATTTCATTCAGACTATGAATTCTTTCGTGGATAATGCTTAAATAACGTTTCTGATCCTCTACATTTTCACATTCTTCCATAAGCTGGAAATATCCGTCCAAAGATGTCAGTGGTGTCCGAATATCATGAGAAAGATTTGTATAAGTGTCCGCAATCAGAGTTTCTTTCTCCTGATAATGCTGCTTCTCTTTTCTCCGCAGTTCCAGAAGTTCATTCAACCTGTCTGAAAGCGTTCCTATTCCACCCATATCAAATTCACGATTAATCAACATGTTACTGTCATGTTT
>JALEHL010000060.1 GCA_022770665.1 Bacillota bacterium | reverse complement strand
CCGCACCGTGGAGTCTGCCCAGTCCGCTCTGGAGCGTGCGGAAGCGGATCATGCTGCCTGCGAAAAGAATCTGCTTGCGCTGCAGGGTCAGATCAGGCAGCTTTCCGGTGCGGTCACAGAGGAAGACTTTGGCGACCTGTCTGTGCTGGAGCAGACGAAGCTTGACTTGTCGGTGCGGAAAAGGGCGATCCTGGAGCAGCAGAAAGTGCTGCATACGAGAATGGAAACAAACCGGCGGGCAGCAGAGAATCTGTCGAAAAAAGTACGTGAGATCTCTGTTCTGGAGGAAAAGCAGCGCTGGCTTAATGCCCTTTCGGACACGGCCAACGGCCAAATCAACACGAAAGAAAAAGTTAAGCTGGAAACATATGTCCAGATGACATATTTTGACCGGATCATTGACCGTGCCAATACACGCCTCATGATTATGACCGGCGGGCAATATGAACTGAAGCGCCGGGAAGAGGCCGCGAGCAAAACATCCCAGAGCGGCCTGGATCTGGACGTGGTGGATCACTACAACGGGTCGCTTCGCAGCGTCAAGTCCCTTTCCGGCGGGGAATCTTTCATGGCTTCCCTTTCACTGGCCCTGGGTCTGTCGGATGAGATTCAGTCATCTGCCGGCGGCATAAAGCTGGACACCATGTTCGTGGACGAAGGGTTCGGCTCTCTGGACGGCGAATCACTGCAGCAGGCCGTGCAGGCCCTGGCATCCCTGAGCAGCGGGAACCGGTTGGTGGGAATCATCTCTCATGTGACGGAGCTGAAGGAGCGGATCGACAAGCAGATCATCGTCACCAAAGAAAAGACCGGCGGCAGCCGGGTGCAGATCGTGCTGTAAAGCAGATTGTGCTATAAAAACGGTTCAAAAGTTTTCCGCATGCCAATCCCGTCTTCCACATAAGGCAACTGTATGATCTGGTAGCTTGCTTCGGAGTTTCCTTCGATGAGACAGACGCCTTTTTCGGTGACGGCAACGTCCCATCCCACCATACCGACATTTTTGATGCGGCGGGCGGCTTTTTCGGTGACGTCCAGAACCTGATCCCAGTGGGGGATCTGAAATCCCTTCGTCGGCAGTCCGGATTCCGGATGTGTCGGATAATGCGTTCTATCCAGGTCGATGGCATCCATGCAGGTGATGCCGGTTTTCACATCCACGGTGCTGATGATACCACCGGCATGGAAGTTGTCCACGATGCCGCCACGCCCCATGCGGAAACCTGCATACACGTGATGGCACTGGCCTTCCTCCAGAACGGTCAGCACGCGGATGGTATTGACGGAGGACGGATTGAATGCCGCAATCTCCGGATGCTGCACGATGCATTCCTCGCAAATCATGCGACGCGTCCTGCCCATGATGTCATCGTACAGTGCTCTTTTTTCAGCATCACTGACGCCGCTGCCGCAGTGGACTTTTTCGATGCCCTTGCCTTGGGTGGAGGCCACCGGCTTCAGGATCAGATCTTCCACTCCTTCGATTTTCTCCAGGAATTCTTCATAGGAAATGTCTCGATTGACGAACCACTTCCTGCCCAGCAAATCGGAGTATTTCTTTGCGAATCGTGTTTTTTTCTGCAATGTTTCCTGGGCCTTGGCATTGCTGTTATATTTGAATCCCATCTTTTCTGCAACTTTCAGGGTCAGAAATTCCCGCTGCTGCTCCGGCGTGTACTGCCAGAGACGGAATTTATAGAAGTCTTTGAAGGAGCTTCCGCAGTTGATGGCAGCCTTTTCGATTTCTGTTTTGGCCGTGCCTCTGGTCCATCCGGTTTCCGCGCAGACAACTTCCAGTGCATGCTCGTGGTCCGCCTGATTTCGTTCCGCCACGCTTTCCATGTTGCGCTTCATCCGCTCCAGCTGTTCCGGCGTCCGCGCCCAGCCCTTTCGCTTTGCATAATACTTATATGAAATCCCGGCTTTCACTGCCTGATCCATCTTTTTCTTTGCCTCTTCTCTGGTCCAGCCGGACTGTTCACAGACATAGTTGAGATACTTTTCGTTCTCATTTTTACTGTGTTTTCTGCGTTTCATAATAGATGAAATTCGTTTCAGTCTTGACAGTATGCACATGCTTTTTCCTCTTACGCCGGTAGGGCGTCCTTTCTTTCATCCAATCTCATCATACAATCTCATCTTCCAGTTTTATCCTATCTGACAGATTGCTTCCTCCAGTGCCTTTGCATCCGTGATCTGGTTGACCTGACCGCGGAAGGCGGCTGCACCATGGACACCTTTCAGATACCATCCCACGTGCTTTCGCATTTCCCGAACTGCAGCGTATTCCCCTTTCAGTTCCATCATGTCCCGGAAATGGCGAAGCATCATCTGCTTCTTTT
>JALEHL010000057.1 GCA_022770665.1 Bacillota bacterium | reverse complement strand
ATTCTTGCCATGATCGGAGCGCCCAGTTCCTTTGCTTTCTCTTCTGCCATCAGGATAACACCGGAAGCTGCATCGTTCATGCCGGATGCGTTTCCTGCTGTGACTCTTCCGCCTTCCTGAAAGGACGGTTTCAGTTTTGCCAGCTTCTCCACGCTGGAATCTCTCTTCGGATATTCATCCGTATTATAAGTCACATCCCCTTTTCTGCCGTGTACGGTGATCGGAATGATTTCATCCTTGAACTTTCCGGCATCGATCGCTGCAACGGCTCTTTCCTGAGAGCGCTGGGCATATGCATCCATTTCTTCTCTGGTCACGTTATATTCATCGGCTACATTCTCTGCCGTGATACCCATCGCCGGGCCGACACCCAGGTTCGTCAGGGAATCCCACATGGAGTCTCTCATTTCCATATGACCGTATTTCTTTCCGTATCTTGCTTCGAATACCATATGCGGCGCAGTGCTCATGCTGTCAGCACCGCCGGCCATGATGCAGTCTGCCTCTCCTGCACGGATCTGATAAAAGCCCATCTGGATGGAAGACATGGAAGAGGTGCAGTTTCTGTGAACGGTGATGCCCGGAACAGAAACAGGCAGGCCGGCCTTTATTGCGGCCACTCTTGCCAGGTTGTTTTCTTTATAGGTTCTCTGCTAGTTGCATCCCCAGATGACATCATCGATGATCTCCGGATTGATCCCGGCACGTGTTACCAGGTTCTGCATCACCGGAATGGAAAGATCCAGTGAAGTTAAGGTCTTGAACTGACCTCCGATGGTTCCGATTGGTGTTCTGCACGCTGCAACGATTACTACATTTCTCATTTCTTTTTCCCTCATTTTCTTTTTGTATTTGAATTGCAACATTAACTGTTTTCATCACTTATGCGATTCTGTACGCTTTTCTGTGATTCGTCTCTACATATAGCAAAGAGCGTGCCAACCAGACAGACAATTTTCATTATCCTCCGGAAATCATCAGAAATCAACCGGTTTCGTCTTTTTCCCTTCTCCGTGTAAAAGATCGTCCGCTCCATTCTCATGCTTTTATGCATATTTTATTTTGTTAAAATAATATTTTTATGCGAAAACGCATTTCTCTTGCATGTAAAAAGGAGCTGGCGCTCCGGCCGGCCTGTTCAGCCGGCTGTGCGACAGCTCCTTTTCGGATGCTTCCTGATTTCATGTTCACTTCTGATTTATTCGAGAACGGGTTCTCCCCGTTCATACAGGTCTTCATTAACCTCCGAGAGGCTTTTTTCGTGAGCCAGGTCAAAGAGAATCACACTGTCCCTTCGGTTTCGCGCATACAGCGGTGCGAAGCCGCTTCGTTTCAGCAGGTTCTGTGTTTCTTCCACCGTTGCCTTCAAAGCGAAACAGAAGCACAGCAGTTTATCCCGGGACGGTCTTCTGGTTCCCGACAAAATCTGATATCCATACACCTCATTGAGATTGCTCTCCCGCACAGCCTGCGCCCGGGTCATGCCTCTTGCTTCCAGCAGAGACTGCAGCTGTGCCGTCAGACTGTCCTCCGCCAGCTCCTCTTCATTTTCCAGGAAATATCCATCCAGGTTTGCATAATTCTGCAGTTCTTTCTCCAGTATCTCTGTACTCTTGCCTCTCGTTTTCATCTCTGCATTCTCTTTATATCCTTTATCGCGGAATATCTCCGCCGCTCAGGTTATCATCATATACCGCCCGGCTTCCGCCGATAAACTTCGGCCGCGTCCGCGCGCAGATCAGGATGGCCTCTCCGATTTTGTCCAGAGACAGCCGGACCGGAACAGCAACTTTTTTCAGGTGCATGCCGATCAGCGTCCGCCCGATATCCATGCCGGCATCGGCCTTGATCTCCTCCACCGCCACCGGACAGTCTGCATTCTGGTATACGGTCATGGCAAAGGATCCGCCCGCATGGGGCTGCGGAACCACATTAACGATTTCCGTTCCCGGAAGGAGCGCTGCCTTCTCCACAATGACCGCACGGTTCAGATGCTCACAGCACTGTGCCGCCAGCCAGATGCCTTTGGGCCGCAGCACTTCCTGGAGGCCCTCGTAGATCGCACCTGCCGCGTTGATATCGGATCCTTTGCCGATGTGCAGCCCCACTACTTCACTGGAACTGCAGCCGACAATCAGGATGTCCCCCTTTTTCAGCCTTGCAGTCTCCACCAGTTCGGAAGCCGCCGTCTTCGCCTGTTCACGGATTTCTTCATAGGAATAACTCATAACACTTCACCTCTTCTGTGCAGCCGCCCCGCTTCGGGGTCTGCCGAATCTGTATCCTGATTTACAATTTCCAGCTGTTCAGATATTTCTCCTGCTCCGGTGTCAGGGTGTCGATCTCGATTCCCCAGGCAGCCAGCTTTCTTCTCGCCACCTTATCGTCGATCTCGCCTGAAACATCGATGACCTTATGCTCCAGCTTCTCGTGATTTTCTTTTACATACAGTGCAGAAAGAGCCTGTACCGCAAAGCTCATGTCCATGATTTCTGCAGGATGTCCGTCTGCTGCCGCGATGTTCACCAGCCGGCCTTCTGCGATGACATTGACCCATTTGCCGTTCGGGAGCTTGTATCCCATGATATTCTTTCTGGCTTCTTTCTTTTCCACGCAAGCCTTCTCCAGACCTTCCATATCGACTTCGCAGTTGAAATGTCCGGCATTGGTCAGGATGGCACCATCCTTCATCTTCAGCATATGATCCACCGTGATGGTCCATGCGCAGCCGGTGGCGGAAACAAAAATGTCGCCCAGCGGTGCCGCCTGCTCCATTTTCATCACCTGGAAGCCGTCCATTCTGGCTTCGATGGCCTTCACTGGATTGATCTCTGTCACGATCACGCTGGCACCCAGTGCGGCAGCCCGCATGGCGATACCGCGGGAGCACCATCCGTAGCCGACGACAACAACGGTCTTCGCTGCAATGATCAGGTTCGTGTTCCGCATGATGCTGTCCCATGTGGACTGACCGGTGCCGTAACGGTTGTCAAAGAGATGCTTGCAGTCTGCATCATTGACTGCCACCATCGGGAATTTCAGCACGCCTTCCCGCTCCATCGCCTTCAGACGAATGACACCTGTAGTGGTTTCCTCACAGCCGCCCCAGACTTCCTCCGCCAGATCCGGACGGCGGTCATGAAGGAAGCTGACCAGATCACAGCCGTCATCGATCACGATATTCGGCCTGCAGGACAGGCACATTTCAATATGCCGCTCATACTCTTCCCGGGTTGCACCGTGGAAGGCGAATACTTTCAGCCCGCTGTCGGCCAGTGCAGCCGCCACATCATCCTGGGTTGACAGCACATTGCTTCCGGTTACAGACATATCCGCACCGCCGGCGGCCAGAACCAGACACAGATATGCGGTCTTTGCCTCCAGATGGACGGACAGAGAGATCTTCACCCCTTCAAAGGGCCGGGTCTGACGGAATTCTTCTTCCAGACCGGAAAGAAGGGGCATGTGGTTCTTCACCCATTCAATTTTCTGATGGCCGGATGGAGCCAGTGCCATATCTCTTACTTCGTATTGTTTCATTGTTTCCATTCTCCTGTTCTTTCGCAAAATATATTCTTCCGGCTATTCCACAGTTACGGATTTCGCCAGGTTTTTCGGCTTGTCGATATTGCATCCCCGCTCTTTTGCCACATAATAGGCAAACAGCTGCAGCGGAACGACGGAAAGCAGCGGAGTAATCTCATCTCTGCACTGCGGGATGTAGATCACTTCATTGCTCTGGGCCTCTATGGTGGTATTTCCCTTTTTCGCAATGGAAAGCACATGGGCTCCGCGCGCTTTCACTTCCTGAATATTGGACAGCATCTTTTCATAAAGGAAGTCCTGGGTCGCCAGGGTCACTACCAGCGTTCCGGGCTCGATCAGTGCGATGGTGCCGTGCTTCAGCTCTCCTGCGGCTATCGCAAAAGAATTGATATAGGAAATTTCCTTCAGCTTCAGAGAGCCCTCATAGGATACGGAAGAATCCAGTCCGCGTCCGATAAAGAAGACCTGCTCCTTGTTATACAACACCTTGGAAAGGCCTTCGATCGTCCCGGCATTTTCCGCAAGGCACGTTTTCAGTTTCTCCGGAATCTCCTTCAGATCGCGGATAAACTGATCATAATATTCTCTGGAGATATTCCCTTTCGTATAACCCATATGCAGCGCGATCAGATACATGCACATCAGCTGCGTGGTATAGGCTTTCGTGGAGGCTACGGCAATTTCCGGACCGGCCCAGGTGTAGAATACATCATCGGACTCCCGTGCAACAGAACTGCCCACCACGTTGACCACGCTTAAAATCCGTGCGCCCTTCCGTTTGGCCTCACGCAAGGCTGCCAGGGTGTCCAGGGTCTCGCCGGACTGGCTGATGGCAATGAAAAGCGTATTCTCATCCACAAACGGATCCCGGTAGCGGAATTCTGATGCCACATCCACTTCCACCGGCACTCTGGCCAGCTTCTCGATGATATATTTGCCGACCAGTCCGGCATGGTAGGCCGTGCCGCAGGCGACAATATAGATTTTCGTGAAGTTCTCGATCTCTTCCCTTGTCATGGAAATGCCGTCCAGCTTGATGGTTCCGTCCTCGTTCAGACGGCGGTTGAGCGTCTCGTACAGGCCTTTCGGCTGCTCATAGATCTCCTTCAGCATGAAATGGTCATACCCTTCTTTTTCCGCTGCATCTGCATCCCAGGTCACATGGAACACGTCACGATGCACTTCCTGCCGGTTTTCATCATAGATCTTCACACTGTCCGGTGTCAGCACCACCATCTCGTTGTTTTCAATGAGATAGATCTCTTTCACATACTTCAGCAGCGCAGGAATGTCCGATGCAATAAAATTGCATCCGTGTCCCAGACCGGCGATCAGCGGCGCATCCTTGCGGACAGCCACAATTTTCTCCGGCTCTGCGGCAGCGATGACGCTGATCGCATAGGCACCGCGCATCTGCGAGACAGCCTGAAACACTGCATCTTCCAGATCCCCTTTATAATGAATTCCGATCAGGTGAGCGATCACTTCCGTATCCGTTTCTGAACGGAACTTCACCCCGTAATCTCTGCGCAGCATTTCTTTCAGTTCCACGTAATTTTCAATAATCCCGTTGTGAACGACAGCAATGGTCCCGTCCCCGTTCAGATGCGGGTGCGCATTGAGATCGGACGGTGCGCCGTGGGTCGCCCATCGTGTATGGCCGATTCCGGTGCCACTGGTCATCGGGTCATCCCCGATGAGACTTTCCAGATTGGCAATCCCGCCCACATGCTTTCTCAGCAAAATCTTTCCGTCCTGCACCACTGCAATTCCCGCAGAGTCATATCCCCGGTATTCCAGCCGTTTCAGGCCGTCAATAATAATCTCTTTGGCATTTTCTCTGCCTGTATATCCTACAATACCACACATAGTTTCACCTTTTACTCTTTCATCATGCCGAATTTTCTCTCAATCAGCTGCGCCAGATGCTCCGCCATAGGCCGGATCTCTTCCGTGTCGTTTCCTTCCAGCATCACTCTGACCAGAGGTTCTGTGCCGGACGGGCGGATCAGAAGTCTTCCGGTTCCTTCCATCGCTTTTTCCACTGCATCAATCTCCGCTGCCACTTCCGGGTCCTTCTGATACGTTTTCTTAAAATCATTGCAGATTTTCGCATTAACCAGAACCTGCGGATAAATTTTCACTTCTTCACTCAGCTGCGCCATGGTCTTTCCGGAGGCCAGCAGAGCTTCCATCAGCTGCAGGGAAGACAGAATTCCGTCTCCGGTAGTGGTGTGCTCCGCGAAAATAATATGTCCAGACTGCTCACCCCCGATCACACATCCGGTCTCCAGCATTCGTTCCAGTACATACCGGTCTCCGACCCCGGTCACATCGACAGAGATCCCGTCGGCCTCCATCGCCTTATGAAATCCGATATTGCTCATTACGGTCACAGTCACGCGGTCATCCTTCAGCCTGCCCTTCTGTTTCAGCATCCGGGCGCAGATCGCAATGGTCTTGTCTCCGTCCACAACTCTGCCCAGATTATCAACCGCAATGAGACGGTCCGCATCTCCGTCAAAGGCCAGCCCGATGTCTGCTCCCCGGCGCTGAACCTCTTCCTGAAGGTTCTCCGGATGGGTTGAGCCGTATCCTGCATTAATATTGATCCCGTCAGGTTTGTTTCCGATGACAGTCACATCAGCTCCCAGGCTGCGGTAAACCTGTTCCGCGATCTTGTACGAAGCTCCATTGGCACAGTCCAGTACGACCTTTTTTCCATCCAGACGGAATGAAATGGTCTCCAGCAGATGGCGGATGTACAGATCCGCGGCATTTTCTTCCGCTTCCAGCCGCCGCCCGATCCATTCCCCGGTCACGTGCGATGCCTCATCGACACTGCTGAGGATCATATCCTCAATTTTTTCCTCCAGAAGATCATCCAGCTTATAGCCTTTTCCATTGAAAAATTTGATTCCGTTATACTCAAAGCTGTTATGTGACGCGCTGATAACCACCCCTGCATCGGCCTGATAATGGCGGGCTAGATATGCCACTGCAGGAGTCGGAATGACACCTGCCAGCATCACGTTGCCTCCCATTGCCAGAATGCCGGCTGCCAGTGCACTTTCCAGCATGTCTCCGGAAATCCGGGTATCCTTTCCGATGATCACCACCGGACGTTTATTTTCTTTCTTCAGGACACATGCCCCAGCCTTTCCCAGCTTAAATGCCAGCTCCGGCGTCAGCTCCCTGCCAGCTACGCCTCTGACACCATCGGTGCCAAACAGTCTGCCCATCTTGAATCCTCCTGTTTCTGTTTTCTCTCTGTTACTCTTCTTCGCTGCTGTCTTCCTCCGGCTCTTCATCCTGTATCTCTTCGATGTTCACTGTAATCTCACGGGGCACATACTCCAGATCACTGAACGTGCCGCTGTGGCGGCAGACCAGTTCGACCCGGTGCTCTCCCGGCTTCAGACCGGATACATCTGCAACAAAATAGAATTCTTCTCCGGACAGATCTGCCAGCTTTTCCTCTTTTCCCACTACGGTCAGAACGATATTCACATCATCCACCGTCGCAATGCAGTTCTCCGTGATGCCTTCCACAATAACGGCTTCTTTGCCATAAGTGAACCTTCTTGTCTCCATGCCTTTCACCGCCACCTTCACTTTCAGGTTCTGCGAGTTCGCAGCAGCTTCCACGCCTTCCGGAAGCAGAGGCTTCACCGGCAGGGCAGTATCTTCGTAAATATCGCTTACATCGATGGTTTCTGCCGTGATATAGGAGATGTCTGCCAGCACGGATGCATACCCCTTCACGGTAATGGTTTTCGGAACCGTAACGGTCCGTTCCGCATCATCAGATTCTGTTCCGGTCACGGTGACCTTCAGCGGCACGGTCTTTTTGTTCAGCATGACAGCAGTGACGGAAACGCTCTTCTCGCTGATTCTGACGTCTTCCACCGAGTCCCCGTTTTCGTCCACCGGCACAAGGTTCACGCTGATGGCGCGCAGCTCATCTCCAACCAGCTTCACATCCAGAGGCGCACTGACAGATTTCACTCTGTCAACCACTGATTTCGCGCCCGTCACACGGACAGTATCTTTATCCGTCTGCACGATATAAGGCTCCTGTTCGACGCTCACCTCTCCGTCGATGGTTGGAACGATGTTCTTCTCCTCTGTCACCAGTTCATCGATGAGAACCGTCACCTTCCGTCTGCTTGCATCTTTAAAATCCACTTTATCCGGCACGCTGATCTGTAAGAGCGCTGTATTTTCTCCTGCTTTCATGCCCTGCAGATCCAGAATCACCCGGATGTCTTCCTTCTTGATTTTCCCCGTTTCCCCACGGTCTCCCTTAATAGAAACGCTGATCGATTCATCGCTGACAGAAAGAAGCACAAGACCTTCATCGGTCAGCGTGTCCTCATTCACAATGGTGATGGGGACGTTCTTGATTGTCGTATCCATAGACTGGTTATCTGTTACAAAAACATATACCCAGAGGCCAATCGCTAGAATCAGGGCAATGACAAAATTCACTTTATCATTTTTCAGCATCTTTTACCCCTTTCTTCAAAGCCCTCGACAGTTTTTCCTTTACTGTACCGGTCGTTTCCTTGTCAAAATAGATGTTCAGCAGCGTTTTCTCCACGGTCTTGATATCAAGAAACCGGGTCAGCTTTCCATGCTGCGCGATGGAGATCACGCCGGTCTCCTCTGAGACGATCAGCACAAGCGCATCGGAGTTCTCTGTAATGCCGATGCCTGCTCTGTGACGAGTGCCCAGTTCCTTGGACAGCTCTTTATTCTGCGTCAGAGGCAGCACGCATCCGGCCGCCCGCAGGCGTTCTCCGCGAACGATGAGCGCGCCGTCATGAAGCGGAGATCCCTCATAAAAAATATTTCCGATCAGCTGCTCCGAAATCGCCGCATCAATGACAGTACCGGTCTCAATGATTTCATTCAGCTGCGTTTCCCTCTCGATTACAATCAGCGCGCCGGTCCTCGAAGAAGACATATTATCAATTGCACGGACAAACTCACCGATGATCCGCTTGGCTTCTTCTTTATCCATCTGGCTGAACACATTGGTCAGCTTGCTTCTTCCCAGATACTCCAGTGCACGGCGCAGCTCCGGCTGAAAAATCACCACCAGGGCCAGCAGACCGACCGTCATGGTATTTGACAGGATCCAGTAAAGCGTATAGAAATGGCAGATTTTCGAGCCGATCGTGGCCAGTACAAAAACAAGGAGCCCCTTTGCCAGCTGCTCTGCTCTGGTTTCCTTGATAAATCCCAGGATCTTATAGGCAATGAATGCCACTATCAGAATGTCGAGAATGTCGGCAATTCCAATGCTTGAAATGATATCTTTAAATGTTTCCATGCGCACATTTCCCCTCACACTTATTCTATTCTATTCTACTTGAAAATTACGTTGTTTTCAAGTAGCAGAAGTGAAAAAACAGAAGAAGGCGGCCGATAAACGGCACACCTTCTTCTGTCATAATCTCAAGTTTTTCACATAATAGGTTTCGCGGAATATCCGAGGGCTTTTTCAGATCCGCCGACAATCAGTATGTAGTCTCCAGCAGGCCGTAATCGCCGTCATTTCTCTTATAAACGACACATACGCTGTCCGTTTCCACATCAACGAATACATAGAAATTATGCTGCAGCAGCTCCATCTGCATCACAGCCTCATCCACCGTCATCGGCACCAGTTCAAACTTCTTCGCCTTGACGATCTTTCCTTCCTGCGCAGGCTCCGTCATCTCCGGAATCATTTCAAACCGCACAGACTCATTGGATTTATTTCTCTTCTGCAGCTTTCCTTTATATCTGGACATCTGGCTGGACAGCTTGTCCGCCACAATGTCAATACTGTCAAAAATATCCTGTGAAACATCCTCCGCACGGAATATTGTCCCCTTGGTTACGATGGTGGCTTCCATCTTCACCTTATCCCGCTCCGGATGGATCACTATGTTTGCCTTGATATCGTCAGCAAAATACTTTCCCAGTTTCTCAAATCTCTTGTCTATCGCTTCCTGAATCCGGTCGCTGATGGTGATGTTCTTTCCTGTTACGATAATCTTCATATTGATACCCTCCTCTCGCCTGCACGGACAGACGCCCCTGTTCGGTCCGGTATCCGGCCCGTCCTGCGGGTCAGAGCATTTGTACATTCCTCGTCGGTCTGTGCAAACTGTTTACTTTATATGTTTATTATATCACAGCAGCCTGGATAATACCACTGAATTTTCGAAGTATACAGGATATTCCAGAGGATGTTCAGGCACGGTTTCATAAAAAAGACTGCTCAGCTGACCTGGTCTTTGACCCCACACCCGCCTTGATCCGATTTCCGGAGGACTTACTTCTAAGGTACGCCATGATCACCGCAAGACTCCCGCTTACGGCTTACGTGGATCCTTTCGCCCGTACCTGGCCTGGACTTTCAACCACAGACCTGAGCAGCTACCACTCATTTTACCTGAAATCCCGGTCATTTGCAAGAAAAAATCCTTTTGCGCCGTCGTTTCCGGATGCCACGGTCAGCACATCCACACGGTCCGCCCCTGCATCCTTCAGGATCCGTCCGCAGCAGATGGCCGTAGCACCCGTCGTAAAGATATCGTCCAGGAGAATGATGCGTCTCCCGGCGATCTTTTCAGAAAGCCCGCCGCAGCAGCCGGCCTGAAAGGCACTGCTCAGGTTTGAAAGCCGGTCGCGGCCTGCCACACTTCGCTGCGCAGCAGTAGACTCTCTTCTCTCCAGGCCGTCTTTCAGCACCGGGATCTTCAGCTCCCGGCCCAGATACCCTGCCACCATCGCCGCCTGGTTAAAACCTCTCTGCCGTTCCTTTTTCCGGTGCATGGGAACAGGAACAATAAAATCAGCCTTCAGCAGTTCACCGGCCCCGGCATCCCCGCGAACTCTGTCTGCCAGGATCCGGGCGAGGATCCGGGCCATATACGTATGCCCGTTATATTTCAGTTCAAAAATCAGTCTTCGTTCATACAGTCCATATTTCATGCAGGCACGGACAGAATCCAGCGGAATACCGCCCTCCTGCTGCAGTTCCTCCGCTTCCGGTCCGGTAAACGGATTGTTCCGAAGCGTCTCCGGCGGAATCTCCACGTTGCCCCATGTGATATGGCGAATGCAGTGATCACAGAGGCAGTAGCTCCGTTTCCGGTCAATATAATTTCCACAGATCACGCAATACGTCCCCCACGGGAAAAAGAAGTCAGCGGCTTCCAGCGCCAGCGTTTTTGTCCATGCCGCGACCGGCCTCCTCTGTTCCATTTCAGCACACCCCCTGATAGAATCCCGTCAGCCGGCTCACAAGCCCGGAATTCCGCCGGCGGTTTTCATTGTGATCCACCATGGCGTTGAGATAATCCTGACGACCCACGATGTAAACTTTTTTCTTTCCTCTGGTAATTGCCGTATACAGCAGATTCCGCGTGGCCAGAGCCGGCGGAAACCAGGTCATGGGCAGGATCACCACAGGAAACTCGCTGCCCTGGCTCTTGTGCACCGTCACCGCATAGGCCAGCTCGATTTCATCCAGCTGCGGATAAGGGTATTCCACCCATTTTTCATCATCAAAGCGAACTGTCATCTGCGCAAGCTCCGTGTCGATTGCCTCGATGATTCCGCTCTCCCCGTTGAAAATGCCTTTCCCGTTCTTTCCGCTGCTCCGCCGGTATTCCAGGCGGTAGTCATTTTTCATCTGCATGACCCGGTCTCCGACACGGTACGTTCTCTGTCCGAATTTCAGTTCTTCCTTCCTGCCATCCGGAGGATTGAACACCTGCTGCAGATGCAGATTCAGATTGCTGCTGCCCAGAATTCCTTTTTTCACCGGTGTCAGCACCTGCACCTGCTCCAGCGGAAATCCAGCCGCCAGCTTTGTGATCTTTTCCAGGATCTCCTGCTGCCGGTCTCCCTCCACCAGAAGGAAATCGCCGCCGAAGATCGGATACTCGCCCTGATTGATCCGGTGCGCATTGATCACGATATTGCTTTCCCTTGCCTGCCGGAAGATTTCCGTCAGATGCGCCGTATAGAAAAACTCGCTGGAGATCAGATCTTCCAGTACATTCCCGGCGCCTACCGACGGCAGCTGATCCGCGTCCCCCACCAGCAGCAGCTTCGTTCCAGGTCTCAGAGCGTCACAGAGGGCCCCCATCAGCAGAAGATCCATCATGGAGGCTTCGTCCACAATCACCGCGTCCACATCCAGGGGATCCGCCGTATTCTTTCCGAAAGCCATACTTCTGCTTCCCTCATCGAAATAGTATTCCAGAAGGCGGTGCACTGTGGAAGCAGGCTGACCTGTCGTTTCCATGAGGCGTCTGGCCGCTCTACCGGTCGGAGCGGCCACTGCGACTTTTTTCCCCTGCGCCTGCCAGGCGGACAGGATGGTCCGGATCAGGGTGGTTTTACCGGTGCCGGGGCCGCCGGTGATAACAGACACACCGCTTTGCAAAACGTGTCGTGCCGCCTCTTTCTGTTCGCCGGACAGCTGGATCCCGCCGGAGGCTTCTGCTTTTCGAAGCAGAAATTCCAGATTTTCCTCCGTCAGTACGGCGTCCTGCTGCAGATCCGGATCCGCCAGATCTGCCAGCTTGCCGCAGATTACGCATTCCGCCCGGTAGTATCCGTAAAAATAGACGACCTGCTGCCCGTCCAGCACAGTGAGCTGGAGCCGTCCCATCAGCGCCATGTCCTCCAGCACGTCCCGAACCTGTGACGACGAAAGATCCAGGTATTCCGCAGCCTGCTCGCACAGCTGCTGCACCGGTGCGAAGCTGTGGCCCTCTGCCACATAGCTTTTCAGGCCGAACCGGATTCCGCTTTCGATCCGGTACTCGCTTTCCCGGCTGACACCCAGTTTTTCCGCGGCTTCATCCACCTTATGAAAGCCCATCCTCGGGAATTCGTCCAGAAGCCAGTACGGATTATCCTCCGTCAGGGCAATGGCGCTTTCCCCGACCAGATCAAAGATCTTGATGATATAGTAATTGGAAAATCCTAAATTGCGTAAAAACAAGGTCACCTCCGGGGTGACCTGACTTATTTTTGTAATTGTGCTCTGTGCAGTTCCAAATTCCAGATTCAATGCAGCCAATGTGTTCCTCTCGTCCATGTCAAAAACTTGAACCGTTTATATTTCTTTGCCAGTTCCAGCAGATCCTTTCTGGTGTTTTTCCGCGGATGCACATGCATTTCCTCCACCAGCATGGAAAGCATTTTCGCGGCATCTTCCGGACTTTTGCAGATGCCGGCTTCCATCAGATCATTGCCGTCAATTGCAAGTTCCTCTTCAAAAATAGGTTCCCGATAGGTTCGGATCTCATCCAGCAGGTACATTCTGCTTTTAATCTTCGTATCAGAATAATAATCAAATACGATGCGCTGCGCTTTTTCCAGGCTGGCCAGGTAATTGTATCTGTCCCATCCTCTCTGATAGATAAATTTTTTCAGCTCCGCCTTCTGCGCTGTGAAATAAAGCTTGGCCATATCCGTCACAGCATCCTTCAGGTGCTGGCAGGTATCCCCTTCAAACCCCAGCTTTTCAATGGAAGGAAGCGCCCGTTTCTTATCCATGCAGGCGTAGAACAAGCCAAGCCTGCGGTCTTCCACCTGCTGCGTCTTGTCAATATTCTGACACAGAACGGTCAGATCGCTTTTTTCCCGCCGGGTCAGACGTCTGACAACATCGTCACCCAGAATAGTATTGAGGATTCCGGTGTCCATAATCATGCTCAGCCCTTTCCCGGCGTGCGGTGCGCTGATTGTCAGAGTGAACTCCTCGCGAAGCTGGTTCACATCCGATTCTTCCAGTTTCCTGTAATTGGCACAGATGGCGTCATACACGGACTTGTGCAGATCAAAGCCGAACTGCGCCGCATACCGGATGGCCTGCATCATTTTCACCGGTTTCTTCTGGAAAAGCGGATCCGGATCCCGCAGGGTGCGCACCAGTTTTTTCCGGATATCCTCCCGCCCGCCAAAAGGATCTGCGATCCGGCCGAGACTGTCTGCGATCGCATCGATGGTGAAGTCCTTCCGCTCGAGCTGGCTTTCGATGGTCGTGCCGCTACGGTAGGCCGCCACATCAATGATCAGCCCTTCTTCTCCTTCAAATTCCCCATCCTTATCATAAATCTCCTCGATGTATTCCATACGGAGGATCCCGTATTTCTCACTGATGACCTTCCCGTCCGGAAACAGTTCTTTCAGCTTGTCCAGCCCTGCGGATGTAAGCACATCCCAGCCGAAGGGACTTTCTCCCACCAGGCTGTCCCTTACGCATTCGCCTGCTGCAAATGCTTCTTCTCCGGCGCCTTCGAGGGCTTTCAGGATTCTGTTGACTTCTTTCGGCAGTTTGATCATAGTGCACTCCTCCTTTACAAGTTTACGGACTTATACAGTCTGCGATTATCCAGCGTCCAGACCCGGTCGCTGAATTTTCCCGGTTCTGTGGCCTCCAGTGCAGTCTGCATATCAAACATTCTGGCATCGAGAATATCCAGATAATGAAGCACTTCCGCCTCCGGGAACAGCGGCCGTTTCGGGCTTCCGTACTCCGGCTCATAGTGATGCGACAGTATCATGTGCTCCAGCATGATGGCTTTTTCCCTGTCCATCCCCATCTCCAGAGAAATTCTGTCTACCGTCTTGACGCCCTGAATCAGATGGCCCAGCATCTGCCCTTCGAACGAGTAGCCGCTGGCAATCCCGTCCGTATCCGCATCGATTTCATTCAGCTTTTCCATGTCATGCAGGATCACACCGGTCAGCACCAGATCCCGGTTCAGGTTGGTATAGACTTCGCAGACTCGTTCTCCTGTCATAAGCATCCGCTTCGTGTGATACAGCAGCCCGCCCAGCTGTGCGTGATGGTTCTTGGAGGCTGCCGGATAGTAAAGAAGTCTTTCCTTGTTCTCCGTCAGCAGCCGGATGCATAACTCCCGCAGATCTCCATCGGTCAGATTTTGCGCCACAGTGAAAATGTAGTCGTACATCTCCTGCGGTTCTTCCGGCGCAGCCTTCACAAAATCTCCGATCTGAAGTCCGTCGTTTTCATTGGCTTTCCGGATTCTCTGCACGCGGAACTGCAGCTGGCCGGCCCACTCTGTTATCACGCCTTTAATCTTCACCAGATCTTTTTCCTTCAGTCCCGCAAGGGCAGGATATTCTCCGTCACTGACATCCCATTTCTTCCCGGTGAGTTCGCCGGTCCGGTCTCCCAGCGTAATGTCCAGATACTGTTTCCCGTTGGATCCGGTTTTCACTGCAGCCATTTTTACCATGAAGAAGTCCACGACTTCCTGGTCTTTCCGCAAATCCTTGATATATGTTTCTTTCATTCTTACTGTCCTCATTCCTTGCTATTCCGGCAACGCCATGCCCTTTCCCGGCAGGCGCCGCGCCCTGCATTTCTATTATACACCATATTTCCCCCTGCTTCAATTCCCATCTGCGCTAAGATGTCAACTTCATTCTGCTCCACCGGTGTTTTCCTCTGAAAGCAGAAAAGCCTTTTCGAAAGCCTTCTGCTGATTTCAGCAGCTTTGCTCCGAAAAGGCCTTTTTTCTGATAAAATAGTTTTTTGCACCAGTTCTCCGAAACAGACACCAGGACCTCAAGAGGATACGGTTTCTTCTTTCTTTCCTCTGTGCAGCTTTCGGAACAGACTTTGAAACGCTCTGCTGACGCCTGCAGCGGCAGCGCGGACCGCACCTGCGAACCGTTCTGTCATCCTTCGAAAAAACGGTTTCCGGTTTTCCGACGGTATCGGATCACCTGCAGTTCCGCGATTCGGCTCGCCGGTATCCTGGGTGTCCGGCTCGTCTTCCTCCTGTTCCTGGAATCCGGCAGCACCGGCAGTTCCTGCCTCATCCAGTACCACGCAGGCCTTGAACAGGTCGCCGTCGATGGTAATCTCAAAGGTGCCTTTCATCAGATGCACCAGATCTCTGGCAATGGCCAGACCCAGACCGCTTCCTTCGGTATTCCGTGATTCGTCGCCCCTCTTGAACCGCTCCATCAGCTCATCAGCGGAAATGTTCAGCGGATCTTCGGAAATGTTCTTTACCTCCAGCATTATTCTTTCCGGCCGGCCGGAAAGCCCGGCGCCTGCCGCATTGATCCGGCTGATATTGATATACACACGGCTGGACGGCAGCGCATATTTGCTTACATTCCCCAGCAGGTTTTCTATGACGCGCCACAGGAGCTGACCGTCCGCGATGACCTTGCAGTCCCCGGTCTCACACTGATTCCGCACGATAATCTTCAGGCTGCGCACTGCCAGCCGCTCTTCCATTTCTGCCAGACTCTGAGTCACCAGCGCCGGCAAATCAATTTCACTGAGGACAACCGGCATGGCGCCGCTGGAGGCCTTGGCTGCTTCAAACAGATTCTCTGTCAGCACCTTCAGCCGCTGCGTCTTGCTGTCCAGAATCTCCAGATATTCCGGCGCGTTTGGGCTGTCCAGCCCTTCCTGTTTCAGCAGATCGACATAGGCTGTCATGGAAGTCAGCGGTGTTTTAAGATCATGGGACACATTGGAGATCAGTTCCGTCTTCAGCCGCTGGTTTTTCAGCTCATTCTTCACGGCGATTTCCGTTGCATCCGAGATGGCATTGATATCCGCAGCCAGTCTGTCCAGTTCACCCCGCACCCCGTGGGAATCCGACTCCACAGGAATCTTCCAGTTGAGATTTCCGTTTCTGACCTGGGCTGCACCGGTCTGCACCGCCGTAAACTTTCTCACAAGACGTGGTGCGAAAACCACAATGAGCACGATCACCACCGGAAACCCGATCCAGGTGGCAGAAAGAACTGCCCCGCCGATCAGCACAACCATCACCTTCGTCATGGTGCTGCGGTTTTCCCGGAACGCCCGGATCAGACCGTCGAAGAAATGCTTCAGTCCCCGGTATATCCAGAGCCAGATTCCGCCCAGCAGAGACTTTTCCCAGAACTGATGCGCCTTCAGTTTCTTTACCAGAGGCAGGAAGAAGAGTACTGTCAGGAGAATGGAAGCTGCCATCCCCGCGATGCACAGCTTTACAATGAACGAGTTGCTCGGACCAAACCAGTGGTCATCCGTGATGTTCGGAGTAAACACATCCGTCCATGCATGCACTCTGGCGATATCAATCAGCGGTATGCACAATGCGCATGCAGCCGTTCCGAATCCAAATACGCCTGCCAGCTGCACCTCAGACCAGAACCGGTCGAACCAGTTGAGATGAATACTGCCATCCGCATTTCTCGAAAACCGTCCTGTCAGTACGCTGAGCACAATCACAGAAACGACCAGAATGACGCCTGCAATGACCGCCCATGTGAGCAGCCGGGCAACCATGTCACTGAATGCATTGGTATCCGGTATATTTACAAACCATGGATTCGTTTCCATCCAGTCCGTATCCTCGATGGATTCTTTATAAGCTTCCAGGTCTACCATGTTTCCCAGACACAGAGCAAGGCTTGCCAGAATTCCGCATGCCGTACCGCTGACTACTGCCAGCACCCAGCAGAATCCATCCAGCAGACCCAGTCCGCTGCTCACATTGCTCTCATTTTTTTTCGATTTTGTAGCCAATTCCCCACACCACCTTTAAATATTTAGGATTTTTCGGGTCAATCTCGATCTTTTCTCGAATTCGGCGCACGTGGACCGCCACTGTATTTTCCGGATTATAAGCAGGTTCCTGCCAGACGGCTTCATAGATCTGCTCCATGGAAAACACCCGGCCCGCATGCTCTGTCAGCAGTTTCAGAATGCCGAATTCGATGGGTGTCACCGCAACCTCTTCTCCATCCACAGTGACCCTTTTTTCATTATCATCTACGGACAGTCCCCCTGACTGGTACACCCCTGCCATCTGCGACGCACTCATGCTTCCCAGACGCGTATATCGCCGCAGCTGAGATTTTACCCTTGCCATCAGTTCCAGCGGATTAAACGGTTTCGTCACATAATCGTCCGCGCCCACATTGAGTCCGATAATCTTATCGTAATCTTCGGACTTGGCAGACAGCATGATGATCGGAATATTCTTTTCCTCCCGGATCTTCATGGTTGCCTGCACCCCGTCCATACGAGGCATCATCACATCCATGATGAGGAGATGAATATTTTCCCGCCGGACCGTTTCCAGCGCCTGAAATCCGTCGAACGCCTTGAATACCTGATACCCCTCATTTCTCAGATAGATTTCAATCGCTCCTGCAATTTCCCTGTCATCATCACATACCAGAATGTTCAGCTGCTGCTTCTCTGCCATCGTAACCTCCAGTCCGCACCGCAGCGGATGGCCCCGCCCGGTACAATTCCAATATACCTTTCAAATCTTACAAAACGTATTGTCCTTTTCTTACAAAATTCTTACGCGCGATATTTTTTCATAAAAAGACACGTTGTTTTATCCCCCGAATTTTGCTATAATAGGATGGTATTGTATCACATACAGCAATATTTTACCACGTTTCGTGCCGGATTGACACGAATTATATTTTTTTCAGTGTATCTGTAACCTTTTGGGGTGGAAGTTTGAGTTTATTATGTAAGGAGGACAGCGATGGCTGATACTTTTGTTCCGAACGAAAGTATTGAGACCGTAATCCAGCGCTATAAGGGGACTGTTTACAGTGTGGCTCTGTCTTATGTGAAAAACCGTGACGATGCCGATGATATCTTTCAGGAGGTGTTCCTGATTTATTTCAGAACCAATCCTGCGTTTCATGATGAAGAACATCGGAAGGCATGGCTGATCCGGACCACAATGAACTGTTCCAGGCGTGTGGTAGGCAGCACCTACCGCAAGCGGACTGTACCGCTTGATGAAATGGAGGAGGGCTCTTTCCAATTTGAAACAAAGGAAGAAAATGCAGTCTATGTGGCACTGCAGGAACTTCCGGAAAAATATCGGATTGTTCTCCATCTCCATTATTTCGAGGACATGTCCGTGGACCAGATCAGCAAGGCGTTGGATCTGAAACCGTCCACAGTGAAAGTGCAGATGATGCGCGGCCGCGAAATGATGAAAGAAAAACTGAAGGAGGAAGGCTATGACTGACGATATTTTCCGCAGCATGAAGGCTCAGATGGAACCATCTGATCAGACGGTTGCCGATCTGCTTGCGAAAATTGCCGCAGAAGCACCTTCTCCGGTTACAGATAACGATAATGTGATACCCTTCCAGCAGCCTGCTGTGATGGGGACCACCCCGACGAAACATTTTGCGAAGAAAACAAAAAAATCAATGTGGTTTTACGGCACCGCAGTGGCTGCCAGCGTGATTGTTATGATATCCACGTTTGCGCTCCTCGGTCCTGATGACGGTGCGGATGGGCATGTCGGCGAGCTGTTTCAGAGTGTTATAGGCAGCGGTGCTGACATCGTTCATCCGGATCAGCCGGGTGATGAAACGGAGAATCCCGGAAATATGACGGATCCCGCCAGTGACGGTGAGCAAATTTCTGACGATTCTGAAGAGAATCAGGCTTCCGGTCAGGAGAATCCTGCTGACAGCAGCAAAGACCCGGAGCATGGAAAGCATTCCAGCGGCAGCTCCGGTATGTCGGAGCCTTCTCATGGCCAGGACAGCGAAAGCAAAAACGCACAGGACTATGATGATCCGGATTCCGCTGATGGCACGGGCAGCAGCGGCAGCGGCGAAAATAATTCCTCGAAGCCGGCGCAGCCGGATAACGGGAAAATCACGCCGGGCGCATCAGGAACCGCAGATATCAGCTGGACCAGCGAGATCGTAAACAGCAGTCAGGTCGCTTCGATTTCCGTATCCGGCAGCAACTATGTGGTCAGCAGCACCGTATCGAAATCCGATGTCGGCTCTGCGCTGGATACCGTTACCATCGATCTGCCGCAGACTTCTACTACAAACGCAGCCAGGGTCAAGGCCAAGGTCTGCAAAGTAAAGAACGTCTCCGCCGACGCCGTGGTGGCGCTGGACGTAGATGGTTTCACAGAGCCGCTGGTGTACGCCAATGCAGATTATTCTCCATCGACGCTGGGTGCGTTCGTATCAGATCTGGGACTTTCCGGAAACATCAGTTTCTCCAGTACCGTCCGCTGTCAGATCTCCCACGTGGGATACTCTTCCAATAAGAGCTGCAAGGCTGATGTCGGCAGCGCCGCATGGAACTGGATTCTGTGTCAGAGCGATGCGGAGCGGAGCAGCAAGAGTTCTTTCAGCAGCGGAAACAGCAAGGCGCTCTTTACTTCTTCCAGCAATCCTACCGGTGCGCAGATGAAATTCGGCGTCAGTGACAACGGATATCTGTGGGTATCCATGCTGAACCGGGAATTTACATTCCATATCGGAAGCAGCAATGCAAAAGGTTTCCTGGAATCTGTTACCGGAGAATCATTTGACTGAATGTAAGTGAATGTAAGTGAAAACAAGCCAATCGAAAAGGATGGTCTGTCCGAAAGGTCAGAGGCCATCCTTTTTTTCTGCTTTTTTCTGTTTTCTTCTCCGTCTGTTTTCTGCTCCGTCCGTTCTGTCAGTGTTTCAGTTCCTGCAGCACAGCATTGGCAACCGGGGCTGCACTTCCGATGCCGCTGCCTCCGTTTTCTACGCAGACGATAAACGCATAGTCCCCGCTGAACCCGGTAAACCAGCTGTGCGGCGACCTCCCCGTTCCGACTTCCGCAGTTCCGGTCTTCGCATGGAGCTCCAGGCCTGGGAAATTACTGTCTCCATAGTTGCTCTTCACATTATTGCGCATCATGCTTTTCAGCTGTGCCGCCGTACCTGCATCCAGCAGCTCCACATCAGACGTGCGGCTGCCTTTCAGAAGAACGGGACTGGCCGCAGTACCGCCGCCGGCAATCGAGCCGACATAAACCAGCATGGAAAGCGGATTCAGCTGATCTTCATACTGGCCGATGCCGGCCCAGGCGCGCTGAATCCCTGCACCGTCAAATAGAAACTGTCCCTTTGCCGCTGCAATCCCATTGATGTCGTAAGAACTGGTAAGCCCCAGTTGATCTGCATACTCCTGCATGGTTTCCGGCCCCAGTTCCAGCGTCAGAGATGCAAACGCACAGTTGCAGGAATTCGCCAGTGCGTCGTAGATATTCTGTGTCCCGTGGGCAGCAGAGCATGTCACATACTCTCCCTCCACTTCGTATTTCCCGCTGCAGGTGAATGTCCAGTTTTCGAGATCCGGAAGGTTCTCGACTGCCGCAGCCATCGTGACCAGCTTGAAGATCGAGCCCGGCGTCAGACAGGAAGAAATGGCCTTGTTCAGGAAAGACCCGGACTTTGCAGCTGCCGCGGCATTTTCATCTGCCGGATCGAACGACGGACTGCTGACCAGACACAGAATTTCTCCGTTCTTCCAGTTATAGACACACACCAGTCCGTTTCTTCCTGCCAGTGCCCGGTACGCTGTCCGGTTCAGTTCTGCATCCACAGTCAATGTTGCCTTCCGTCCGGATCCCAGCCGGTCCACCCAGGAGATTCCGGTTTCTGTATCCAGCCGGTCCAGCAGAGTGCCGCTGGTTCCTGTTATAAAATTATATCCGATCATCCTGCTTCGGAATGCCACATTGGCACCGGTGACGATGTTGGAATCCAAATCACCAGTCACATGGAGATTTGCAATGCGCAGCTCCCTGTCATCATTGTAATGCTGCCCGTCTTTGTCATTTTTCAGCAGAAGAATGCCGTTTCTGTCATAGACCGCACCGACTGACAGCCTGCCTTCCCGGAATACGTGACGATTTGCATAATAGGATGCCCAGTTTCCCCCTTCCATTCCAAGACGTACTGTAAATACAGCAGCTCCCAGAACCAGGAAAGCGGCCAGCAGCAGACAGAGAATTGCTCTCTTTTCCAGTTTTTTCACAATCGCTCACCTGCCTTTACTGCAATACTCGCCCGTTCCCTGGTATCTGCGGACTTCAGAAATGCAAGCAGAGTCCAGGAAACGATCATACTGGTTCCTCCATTACTGACAAAAGGAAAGGTCACCCCGGTAAACGGGAACAGATCCACCGAGCCAAACACATTCAGCATGGTCTGAAAAACAAACATGGACATGGCTCCGCAGGCCCCGATCGTATAGAACGTGGACCGACCTTCCATGATCGAACGGACGGCAAAGACCGAAAGTGTCACGATGCAGGCCACCGCAAGAAGCGCGATGATCAGCCCCCATTCTTCGATCAGCATGCAGAACACCATATCCGTATCCGCAGCCGCAACGCCTTCCAGCCAGCCATTTCCCGGTCCCACACCGATCAGGCCTCCGCTGGCCGCCGCGCACATCGCGCGGCTCTGCTGGAAACCGGCTCCGTCAACAAAATCCGGATCCCAGACATGCCCCCAGGAAGCAAAACGTTCCGCAATATACGGTTTGAACCGCAAGAGAAGAAGGCCGCCTGCAAATGCAGCGCCGGTCAGCAGAATCAGCTTGGAAAAATCTCCGCTCCGCAGAAAAGCGATCACCACGAAGGTGACGAAGAAAATAATAGCGGTCCCGAAATCGCCCATGATCGCCAGACATCCGAAACAGAATGCCGAGAAAATCATGAACACTGTAAGATTCTTTTTCTGGAAAAGTTCGTCCAGTGTGGCCGCACCGATCCAGATAAATGCGACTTTCACCAGTTCTGACGGCTGAAAAGAGAAGCCGCCGATTTCGATCCAGTTTCTGGCACCGAAAGTGAGCTGGCCGAACACAAGGTTGGCAAGCAGCAGAACCACCGCGCCCGCCAGCATGACCCGCCGCATGGATTTTGTCAGTTCGAGATTCCGCAGAATCATACATACGACAAACATCGCACAGACCCCCAGCCCGATGGCAGCCAGCTGCTTGAACAGTGCATCGCTGTTTGACGATGCAACAACAGAAAGGCTCAGCGTAGACAGGAAAAAAGCAATGGTATCCATTTCGAACGCAGTCTGCTTCATCGACCGCAGGATGCACACATAGACCCACATCAGAAGGATCAGGCCGGAAAAGGCCGTCAGAACCTGTGCAGTCGCTTCCCCGGGCAATGCAATCGCAAGCTGAAACGCTGCCAGAAGCTGAAACAATGTCAGCGCGGCAAGTGTTGGTCCCGATGAAACCGGCCTGGTATCAGAGCGGCGCATTTTAATATTATTGTTCTTCTCCTCCAGACTGATGGGCAGCAGGCTGCAGGTGGTCAGACCCATGCGGATCTCATCGCCGAACTCCACCGGCACCGGTTTCATCGGCTCCGTGATCTTCCTGTCATTGAGGAAGCTTCCGTTTTTCGATCCCAGATCCCGATAGGTCCAGTCTCCGGCTGTATCCCGCATGAGAATGCCGTGATTCCGCGATATCGTACCGTCCCCCACAGTGATATCACAGCTTTTCGCCCGACCGATCACATTTTCCCAATGTGTCAGCGGCTCACTGATCTCCTCTTTTTCAAACTGTCCGTTCTCCTGCGGCACCATCGTCTCCAGATGAAGATAAGCCCAGACTTCTGCCGGATTTTTTGTCTGCAGCAGTGAGCGGATAGAGCGCGCCAGTATGTAGATCGCAAGAATCACAAAAACCCAGCGCACAATCTGTGTAAAAATCATGGTCAAACCCGACACCCCCTTTGTATTCTTTGTTCTTCTTTGTATTTCTTCGCAAAATCTGTTCTTTCGGTTTATTTTTTCTGTCGCCTGCCCTCGTTCAGCAGGACGCCGGCCGCCGCTATCATCAGGAACAGAATCAGATAAAACAACACCGGCATGGAGAATTCTCCCGCTGCTTTCGCTGCCAGATACGGCTTCACGCCATGGGCATAAATCGATGCGCACACCATGAAGATGCTTCCGCATATGGCCAGTGACGGCACAACGAAACGCTTCACCACACCCAGCTGCGGATTTTTCTTTATAAACAGGATGAAAATCGGAAGATACAGCAGGTAAGTGGTAACGATGGGAAGCTCCGAAGAATCGAAGCTGAATTTGCCGAACCACGGGAACGGCGCCAGGTTGCTTCCATAAAAATGGAGGAACCAGAATGCCGCGAGAAGCAGTCCGAAAATAGAGGAATTGCCTGCCATCTTCGTAGTTTCATCTACACGGCTGAAAACCTCCGGTCGCGGTCCCTCTCCACGGACTGCCAGCGAGTAAAGCCCTCTGGTATTGCCAAGCATCAGGCCGTTCAGGGTTCCCATGCAGGACACGGCCACAAACAGATTCAGGATGTTTCCGAACACGTTCCCGAAAATATGAAGAAACGCCGTGGTGGCACCGTCCTCCATCAGCTGCCGGGTGGAAGCCCCTCCTGCCACACCGATGAAATAAAACACATAGACGGCGATGATGATCAGCGAACCCAGAATCAGTGCGGCAGGCAGGGTCTTTCTGGCGTCTTTCAGCTCCGCATTGATGGATGTGGCCACGATCCATCCTTCATAGGCAAAGGCCGTGGCCACCACAGCGCCCAGCAGGATGCCCGCATCTGATGCAGCGCCGGCTGTGCCTGTTCCTGTACCGGCGGCCTGCCCCAGGACTGCCTCGCCCAGATCTGCGCCGCTGAAGTTCTCCGCCAGCTGCCCCGTTTTCAAACCGTAAATCACACCGACGACCATCATCAGTACCAGGGGAATCAGCTTGATGAATGTAGCCGAAACCTGAAAACGCCCGGCCAGCTTCGGGGACAGGGCATTGAGACCGTAGCTGCCGCAGAGGAATACCATGGACAGTGCCATACATTCCGCGCCCGCCGCCGGGCCGCCTTCACTGAATGCCAGATCCGGATTCGCAGACTGGAAGAAAACCAGCGTATACCTGGCGCTGAGCCAGGCCAGCACCGCCACCAGCGACGGATAGTAAATCACCGACATAAACCAGCCTACGAGGTAGGCATATCTTTTTCCAACCGTGGCCTCCGCGTAGTCCACCACACCGTTGACCTTTTCGTACATGGAGGCCATGACGGAAAACGCCAGAATACAGCTTAACATGATCAGACCGCCGATGATCCAGGCCAGAATGCCCGTCAGCATGTCCCCCCCTGTGATCTGCAGAACCGTCTGTGCCTTGAAAAACACACCCGAACCAATAACGATTCCTACCACCATGCAGGTGGCCGTCACGATACCGTACCGTTTATCCATTTTTTTCACCCATTCCTTCTTTTATCCTTTTCTGCCTTTTCGTCCTTCACACACTCTCACACCCATATGGGCCCGGATCGGCAGAAATAAAACACAATGTGATTCTAACATAATCAACTGCAATTTGCAATCGCTGCGAGAATCGTGTATAATTAAGAAAGTGTACAGCTTTTCCCTTCCATACGGAAAGGGAAGGAATCATATCAGGAGGATCACTTATGCAATACACGGAATTTAAAGGGAAAAAAATCTCCCGTCTTGGTTTCGGCACCATGCGGCTGCCGATGGACGCAGAAGGTAAGATCGTGCAGGAAACCGTGAATCAGATGATGGACTATGCCCTGTCCCACGGTGTCAATTACATTGATACCGCCTATAAATACCACGGCGGTGACTCGGAAATCTATACAGGCCGTGCTCTGGCAAGACATCCGCGGGAAAGCTTCTATCTGGCGGATAAAATGCCGACCTGGCTGTGCAAAAAAAACGAAGATGTGAAGACCATCTTCGAAGACCAGCTTTCCAAATGCGGCGTAAACTATTTCGATTTTTATCTGGTCCATAATATTGATGAAGAAACCTGGCCGAATATCGTAGATCTGGACATCGTTCCTCTTCTTGTCAATGAACGGGAAGCCGGCCGTATCACTCATCTGGGCGCATCTTTCCACTGCGGTACGGAGCTGTTCCGGGAAGTGCTCACCAAGTACGGCGATGCGATGGAATTCGTCCAGCTGCAGCTGAACTACTTCGACTGGGAATATGAGAAGATGGAAGAGTTCTATCAGATTGCCCGGGAATTCGACAAGCCGATCGTGGTCATGGAACCGGTCCGCGGCGGCATGCTGGCCAATCCGATGAGCGAGGAGGCACGCCGTCTTCTGGATGGTGCTGCATCTACCCCTGCCTGCAAGTCTCCTTCCGGCGAAGGCTCTGATTATGCGGCCTATGCGCTGAAATTCGTAGACAGACTGCCCGGCATTCTGACCACTTTGTCCGGCATGTCCACACCGGAGCAGATGGAAGACAATATCCGCATCTTTGATGCGCCGGCCATGTCTGATGAAGAGCATGATGCTGCCATCGCTGCAGGACGGGCACTGCAAAGCGATATTCTCGTTCCTTGTACCGCCTGCAATTACTGTGACGAATGTCCATCCGGCATTCCAATCTCAAAAATCTTCAGCATGTACAACAATGCCGCAGTCCACGGGTTCCACAATATCTGGGACTCCCTGTCCGGTCAGTACAATGCCCTGGAAAAGAACGCCAAAGACTGCATCCAGTGCGGTGCCTGCGAGTCTCACTGCCCGCAGAAGATCAAAATCATGGAAGAACTGCAGAAGATCGATGCGAAATACGCAGAGCTGGAAGCCAAAGGAGAATAAGGAGTTCTTCTATGACCATTGAAGAGATGAAACGGAGAAAAAAGGAGCTGGGCTATTCCAACGCCATGATTGCACAGCTTTCCGGCGTGCCCCTCGGTACAGTCCAGAAGATCTTCAGCGGTGCAACCACTGCGCCACGGTATGAAACACTTTCCGCACTGGAGCGGATCCTGAAATCCACATCCGCAGATATGCCCCGTGTATCATCCACCGATTCGTCCGGCAGCTGCAGACTGGGTGAAACAGAGTTTTCCTACACTGCTTCCGATAACACTGCTTCCGGTAATGCCCATTCCGTTCCGAAAAAGCGGCCGGGAGAATATACGCTGGAGGACTATTACGCCCTGCCGGATGACCAGAGGGCAGAACTGATTGACGGAGTACTCTATGACATGGAGACGCCCACAGTGACCCATCAGATGATCATCGGTCATCTGCATTCCAGCATATACAATCACATTCTTTCCAGAAAAGGCAGCTGCCTTCCGCTGTTCGCTCCGGTCGGCGTACAGCTGGACTGTGATGACAAGACCATGGTGGAGCCGGATGTGGTCATCGTCTGTGACCGGACGAAGCTCATCAACCGGTGTATCTACGGTGCCCCTGATTTCGTTGCGGAAGTGTTATCCCCGTCTACGAAGCGGAAGGATATGTTTCTCAAGCTGAATAAATATATGAATGCCGACGTGCGGGAATACTGGATGATCGATCCGATGAAAAAAACGGTTCTCGTTTACGACTTCGAGCACGAGAATTATCCGCAGATTTACGATTTCAATGCTTCCGTACCTGTTTCCGTTCTGGACGGAGAATGCATCATCGATTTCAGCACAATGTACGAATATATCCGCTTTCTGTATGATGACACGGTCTCTCAGGACGGTACCGAAGAATAGCAAATCAAAAATTCGCCATTCAAAAAACAGAAAACCGGAGAATCGCGATGTTCTTACAGATGTCTTAACAGACAATCTTTCCATCCGCTTTTCTCCGGTTTTGTTTCTGCTTACACTACAGTCTTAAATTGCACGCTTAAATTGCACGCTTGTCTGTTTCTACTTCGGACTTATATGCACTGGTCTTTTTTACCGGCTTATATCCGTTGGCATAGTAATAGTCTCCGTGCTTCGTCACCGGAATGACCCAGTTTACCGTGTACGCCGTGTGATTCTGCACTTTCTTTTTCGTAATGAAGTTTGTTTTCGAAGTGTACAGGTTCTGTTCCTCCGAAAACATGACAGACTGACCGAACACATTATATCCGATGAAATCGCAGGCCCGCAACCGGTAAATGTATCCCTTGGCGCCGGTTACCTTGGTGATTTTCAGCCGGTGCGGGCTCTCACTGTAGGAATATTTACTCTTTGCCAGAGGCTTTGCCGCAGTGTAATAGGAGACCGGGCTTGAGAACTCGCTCCATGTGTTGTCATATTTCGGATCGGTATAACGCGCTCTGATCTTATAGTAATAGCGGGTATTGGCCTTCAGCTTGTTCGCATTGTCGCCGTCCTGCACGGTGCCGTATGTTTCTCCGAAATCAGAGTGATTGGAGCCCGTGAAGGTCTTCACCAACTTGTATCCGGAATCTTTGCTCGTCGACCGATACAGTTCATATTCCACACTTGCCTCACGAAGGATCTTAAAATCGATTTCGTTCTGGAAATAGAAAAGGGAATGGTTGGCTTTGCCCTGGGAACGCAGGGTAGTGCCCGGACAGCTTTCCTTCGATGTGACTGTCATTTGGATTGTAAACCGCTTTCCTGCCAGTGCTCCCTTGACCACATCGATGTACACCTCGCACTGTCCGCCTCCGGCAGGTACAAGGGTATAGGACTGATACGGACTGCCCGCCATAGATGCCTGCGTCACACTGACCTCCAGAACTGCCGGGTCGGAAGAGCTTACCGTATATCCGTCATCCCAGTAGTTGAAGGTTTCTTTCACAGACCCTTCCATAAAGGTCAGAGCATCCCCCCACTTGTCTCTAATGTTATAGCTGCGGCCCTTCTCCATGGTATCATATCCTGGGATGGTGTTTGTCACACCCGCATACCGTCCCTGATACTGAATTTCCATGGCCTGTGCGCTTGCCGTATGCATTACACAAACGACGAAAACAAGGATAATTGCTGCCATTGCAGATCTCCAAATGCTTCTGATTGCTGCTTTCATGTTTCTCTCCTGTCTGCTGTTATTCCTGAAAATACTGCCGGATATGTTCTTCCATGATGGAATTGATCTGTTCCCAGCCGCCGCTGCCTTCTTCATCGGGCTCCAGTTCGAACTCGGTCAGCAGGTAGCGCCGAACCGTAGCATAGATTTTTCTGCGATAATAGTCCAGCGCCTCTTCCACCGTTCGGATGCCTTCGGACTTCAGCTGGCGAATGTCGTACTCGCTGTAATCCACCGTAATCTTTCCCCGCTGACGCAGGCTGCCGCCCGGGCCGCCAAAGTCGCAGATGTTCAGATCCACATTGTTGTAGAACGGGCTGTCCGGCAGCAGCCGGACCTTTTTTACACTGGTAAACAGGTTGGTATCAGTCTTTTCGCTCATGATGTTTCCTCACAGTTGCGTTTTTATATCAGCAGTATAACACAGAATCTACGAAATGACTTCATTTATTTTTTCTGCAATGAAAATCATCCGCTTCTCCGAGAGCCAATATTCGTATGTCACGCCGTCTATAACAACCGGCTTGTGTTCTTCCCGCACCACTTCCCCGGTGTCCAGATCCACTTCAAAATATATTTCTGCATCGTCCATGCTAACTGGTGTTTCATGGAAATACACGCTTACCTTCATCACCGAATCCCGTTTCAGCGCTTCGGCACCGCAAGCCGGTTCAAATTCAGTGAACATGCTGGAAATCACACCGGCCGAAACCTCCGCGAAATCCGCACCCTTCACGATACCGTTTTCGCCGGCGGGCAGTTTCTCCGGCTTCGGTTCGCTGGACCAGGCACTGCCGCAGGCTTCCCATTTCAACAGATTTTCCCGCTGCAGAAATACCGTGACTTCATAGCGGCACCCGTTCTTCGCATTTCGGCAGAGAATGGCATCTTTTTTCTGTACGCCGTCTGTTTCATAGGTTCTGACTGCGCAGATTGCACCGCTTCCGAACATGTTATTCCGACACCATTCTTCCGCCGCCTTCTCCGGGGTATGGTCTGCTGCATATCCCCTGGCCAGCAGGAAACACACGACGAGAAGAAAACATGCAGCGAACAAATTTTGCACAGCGGCCTGTCTGCGGGATCGTTTGTGCATTCGGAAAAATTGTCTCAGTTTTTTCAAGAAATCACCTCCCCGGTGGCAAGGTCGATGGTAAACGCAAAGGCCTCACCGAACTTGTCATAACGGAATTCGGCAGTTTCGGTATCCTGCGGGAAACGCTCGTAGGTGAGCAGATGCACCCCGACACGGTTTCCCTCTTCGTCCACGCCGGTATGGTGCTCTGCCATGGATGCGCCTTCCCCGCTGCAGTGAATTTCCAGAATATTGCTTGTCAGGGAGCATACGCCCCGGCTGGTGAGAATCACCACCAGCCGGCCGTCATACCTGTCGTATGCTATCTTCCGGAAGGTGATGTCCGTATCCGCCACCGTCACAGTCCAATCCGGCTCCCAGTGATACAGAATGTCGCCGGACTGATTGTACTTCGAATCATAGTACTTAGACATACTTGCATAGGTTCTTTCCAGGTCCAGATCTATATTGCCGGTCAGATTCTTTTCTACCTGCTGATCCATCCATCCGAAAATCAGGATTCCTGCGGTCAGAATGACCGTTATGAGCAGGATTGTCCAGCTGCCCATCCAGAGCCATCCAAGCCATGGTTTATGCTGCCGGTTCAGCTGAATACCCAGTTCTGTTGGGTCGCCCATGGCTTCCAGCAGGCGAGCTTCCGACATGCCGTCTTCTTCCATGCGGTCCTCCATATGTTCGCTAAGCTCCTGTCGGATCTTTTTCCGGTCCGGCGCAAACCGGATCTGATGAAGGACTTCTTCCATCCACGTTTCTCTGTCCATCCTCTACACCGCAGACAGCTTACTGCCCAGAATCACCTTGTTCACTGCGCCGCTGAAGGCATTCCACTGCTCGGTTTCTTCGGCCAGCGCTTCCAGCCCTGCCGGCGTGATATGATAATATTTCCGTTCCCTGCCGGATTCCGCCTTCTGCCGGTAAGCTGTGACCAGTCCGTCATTTTCCAGCTTATGGAGCACCGGATACAGAGAGCCTTCCTTGAACTGGAAGGTGGCGTCGGACCGTTCCTCCAGCGTCTTGATGATTTCGTAACCGTAGCAGTCCTTTTCCGCCAGCAGGGTCAGCACCAGAAGCACGGTGCTACCGCCCACCAGTCCTTTATCCATTTTCATTTTTCCCCTCCTTGATTCATATGGTTTTCACCGCTTGACCGCTGAAACGCGGCTTCAGCACTGCAGTTCTGCAGTTCTGCAGTTCTGCAGATACATAGATACTCTATGTATCTTTCTTACGTTACATTATACCTTGATGATCTATGTATGTCAATAAAAATTTCCAGCTGCAAAGGGAGTTATGGGAGTTCCTGTCTCTGCAGCGCCAAAGGGACGCCAAACGCTGATTTTCAAAGCTTCTGTCGTGTATAGATCATCTAGGTATATGCGTAAAATGCCTGGAAATATCTATTAATTCTAGTTTTTACTGCAATTATATGTATTACTTGGGTGTGTCATACATTTATTATGGGGATTTTTCTGCTGAAGCGGCAGCAGAAATGAAGAAATCAAAGAGAAATTAAAGAAGAATCAGCGAAAAACTGCCTGCCGGGACGCCAAATGACTTCAAAAATGTCATTTGGCTTCCTTTTTCGCTGACATGGTTTGCAGAAGCAGAAAGTGACCACTAGATCGCACGAAAAGAAGTCGCCGCTCCAAAGGGCATATCCATGTAACATATCGGGATCGGCGACTTCTTTTTCGCAGGTCTACTCCAGTTCGAATGCGCCGGTGTAGAGCTGGTAGTACCGGCCTTTTTCCTCCATCAGATGCTCGTGATTTCCCCGCTCGATGATGCGACCCTGATCCATGACCATGATCACATCTGCATTCTGAATCGTAGAGAGCCGATGAGCGATAACGAATACGGTGCGGCCTTTCATCAGATTATCCATTCCACGCTGTACAATGGCTTCTGTCCGGGTATCGATGGATGACGTCGCTTCATCCAGGATCATGACCGGCGGATCCGCAACTGCAGCTCTGGCAATCGAGATCAGCTGACGCTGTCCCTGGGAAAGGCCGGATCCGTCGCCTTCCAGAATGGTATCATATCCGTCTGGCAGCATGCGGATAAACCCGTCCGCATTGGCAAGTCTGGCCGCAGCAATGCATTCTTCATCCGAGGCATCCAGTCTGCCATAACGGATATTATCCATAACAGACCCGGTAAACAAGTTTACATCCTGCAGCACCACGCCAAGGGAACGTCTGAGATCCTCCTTTCGGATTTTATTGATATGGATCCCGTCATAGCGGATCTTGCCGTCATCAATATCGTAAAACCGGTTGATCAGATTGGTAATGGTCGTCTTTCCTGCGCCAGTCGCCCCGACCAGTGCAATTTTCTGACCTGGCTCGGCGTAGATCGTAATATCATGGAGAACCGGATGCTCTTCTTCATATCCGAAATCCACATGATTTAAATTAATCTTTCCACGCATCGGCACCAGAGTGAATCCTTCCGGGGAGTTCTCCGCGATCACGATCTCCCCGTCGTCATTCATCCGCTTCACGCCATCCGGAACCTTCCAGGCCCACTTGCCTGTATGTTCCCTGCAGCTAGAAAGCGTTCCGTCCTCTCCCTGCTGCACATTAACCAGTGTCACCGTTCCATGATCTTCTTCCGGGGATTCATCCAGCAGGTCGAAAATCCGGGTCGCTCCTGCCATAGCCATAACAACCGCATTCAGCTGCTGCGATATCTGGGCAATTGGATTCACGAAGTTTCTCGAAAGTGTCAGAAACGATGCAATGGTTCCCAGCGTCAGAACCGGTTCCCCGCCCAGGGACAGATTCGTGACACCCATAATTCCCAGTGCACCGCCGATAATGGCTACCGCGACGTACAGAATATATCCCATATTCCCCATGATCGGCATCAGCACATTGGCGTAAGTATTTGCGCTGGCCGCGGCCTGAAACAGCTCCTCGTTTTTCCTGTCAAAAACCTCTTTGGCTTTCTCTTCATGGCAGAACACTTTGACAACTTTCTGCCCATTGATCATTTCCTCAATGTATCCGTTCACATCACCGATACTTCTCTGCTGCTTCACGAAATAGCTTCCGCTGCGGCCTGCCACGTTTTTGATCACAACCAGCATAAGGGCTGCAAAAGCAAGGACTACCAGTGTAAGCCAGATGCTCAGATGGATCATGGAAAACAGCACTGCAATCATCGAGACAATGGATGAAAACAGCTGCGGCAGGCTCTGGGAAAGCATCTGCCGGAGAGTATCCGCATCATTGGTATAGTAGCTCATCACGTCGCCATGGGTCCTGCTGTCAAAATACCGGACAGGCAGAGTCTGCATATGTGAAAACATTTCGTCGCGAATGACTTTCAGTGTTCCCTGAGAAACGACAGCCATTGTCCTCGTGTACAGAAAACTGGACAGCGCACCTGCCGCAAAAATACATACGATCTTTCCAATGGCATGAAGCAGCGGAGTAAAGACCGGTGCAGATGTCAGCAGAAGGGGCATAATATAGTCGTCGATCAGGCTCTGCAGGAAAAGGGACGATGCCACGCTGGCGGCCGCGCTGATCAGAATACAGATTACAACAAAAATCAGCCTGAATTTATAGCCTGCCATATAGGACAGAAGCCGTCTGACCGTCCCCTTTTCGATTTTCATACCCGGCGGTGCCATCATTCTGCCCGGGCCATGTCCCGGACCACGCATCGGACCACGCATCGGCCGTCCCGGACCGGACATTTTTTCTCGTCTTTCTCCAGATCCTTCCATTATTCTGCACCCCCTTCTCCAAATCCCGTTTTGTTCTGTGAATAATAAACTTCCTGATAAATATTATTGTTCGCAAGCAGTTCTTCATGTGTTCCGACTGCTGCAATGTGTCCGTCATCCATGATGACGATCTTGTCAGCATGCTGTACCGATGCCACGCGCTGTGCAATGATGATTTTGGTCGTATCCGGAATTTCTTCCGCAAATGCTCTTCGGATCATCGCATCGGTCTTCATATCCACCGCGCTGGTCGAATCATCCAGGATCAGAATCTTCGGATGCGCCAGAAGGGCTCTTGCAATGCAGAGACGCTGTCTCTGCCCGCCGGACACATTCGTTCCGCCCTGTTCGATATAGGTATCGTAACCGTCTTCCATCTGCCGGATAAACTCATCCGCACATGCCAGGCGGCAGACCCGTTCAATTTCTTCCTCCGATGCATCTTCCCTTCCCCAGCGAAGGTTTTCTTTAATGGTTCCCGAGAACAGAACATTTTTCTGCAGCACCATGGCCACCTGCTTCCGGAGTGTCTCAATATCATACTCCCGCACATCCACGCCGCCAACCCGGACACTGCCGCCGGTCACATCGTAAAGCCGCGGAATCATCTGCACCAGCGTGGATTTGGAAGATCCTGTGCCTCCTAGAATGCCGACGGTTTCGCCGGACCGGATTTCCAGGCAGATATCTTCCAGTGCGTTTCGCCCTTTTCGACCTTCTCCCCGTCCATAGGCAAAACTGACGTGGTCAAAGGTAACGGATCCGTCTGCAACTTCAAATACGGGCTGCGGCGGATTCTGCAGATCACATTCCTCATCCAGGATCTCCACGATACGGTCCCCTGCCGCCTTTGCCATCGTCAGCTGCACGATGATCATGGAAACCATCATCAGGCTCATGAGGATCTGCATTACGTAAGTGATCAGGCTGAGCAGTTCTCCCGTGGAAAGTCCCAGTGCCGCGTTGTTTCCAGAGGCCACAACCGCACGGGCACCCAGCCAGGAAAGCAGCAGGATGCAAGTATACATGCAGACCTGCATCAGCGGCATAGCGAAACTCATCAGTTTTTCCGCATGTACGAAGTCATTGTAAATATTTCCAGACATATTCCGGAATTTCTCCGTTTCATGATCCTGCCGGTTATAGGATTTCACCACACGGATCGCATACAGATTTTCCTGTACCACATTGTTCAGTTTATCATAGTTGCGGAAAACCTGATTGAAAATCGGATAAACCTTTCGGATAATCAGGAACATCCCCATTCCAAGCACTGGAAGAACCGCCACAAAAATCATGGACAGCTGTGCATCAATGCGGAACGATGCCACCAGTGCGAAAATCAGCAGCGCCGGTGCACGAAAAGCGATCCGGGTCAGCATGTGAAACGCATTCTGCACATTGCTGACATCGGTAGTCAGCCGTGTCACGATACTTGCCGTGGAAAAATGGTCAATATTCGAAAACGAATACTCCTGCACCTTGTAATACATGGCCTGCCGCACGTTACGCGCAAACCCGGAAGATGACACTGCTGCAAAGCGTCCTGCCGCAGCACCGAATCCCAGTCCGAGAAACGCCACGCACAGAAGGATCACACCATATTTCAGAATCATGGACATATTCCCCGGATCAATTCCCTGGTCGATCAGATTCGCCATCAGCAGCGGGATCAGTATTTCCATGACCGCTTCCAGCGTCACCATGACCGGCGTCAGAATCGTTTCCTTCTTGTACTCTCCAATATACTGAGAAAGTCTCTTAATCACGTGTTCTTACCCCCTTTTTCACTGTTCACATTTTCAAACACTCTGAACAGGTAGCTGAGAAGCTGTACCCGCTCTTCCTCTGTAAATCCCTTACAGAGAACTTCTTCCGTTTCACGGATGTCTTCCTCCATTCGCTGTACCAGAGCGTTTCCTTTCTCTGTAAGCAGAATTTCTTTCAGCCTGCCGTCCCCTTCTACCGCTTTGCGCTCGATGATTCCCTTCCTCTCCATAAGGCTCAGCACTTTGGATGCGGTTGAACGGGTCACATTGAATTCTTTTTCGATGTCTTTCTGGTAAACCGGCTTTCCTCTGCTGCCTGCCAGAAATCCGATAATCCATCCGTTTTTTCCTGTGGCACCTTCCGCCTCGCTGTGAACAGAAGACTGCATCATTCTCCGGTGCATACTGTTATGAATCAGTCCGATCAGCCGTCCCAGCTCCATCTGACCCGGATCGCAGATGCAGCATTTGGTACTGCTTTCTTTCATTGCGGGCACCCCCTTCCTTCTTTCGCCTCCCGATCTGCAATAAAAAAGTTGCATATCAAACTGTTTGACATGCAACAATTTTACGGGTTTCTGTTTTGAATGTCAAGAAGTCTCCGCAACTGTTCACAGAAACTTCATGATTCTTCATAGACATGGTCAATCGCCTGACTGATCGCTTCTTTCAGGCGCAGTTTCTCATCCTGCGCCTTTTCTCTCTCCATTCTCTGCCGGTAACCCTCGGCTTCCGTTTCTCCAAACGCATCAGAATATATAAACGCATCCATAGAAAGATCCAGCACACGAAAAATCCGCATCACGGTCTCGAACCTGGCATTATTGCAGCCCCGCTCCAGCTTGGAGATATGGTTCGTGGACAGCTCCGCCAGTTCTGCCAGTTCTTCCTGAGACAGATTTTTCTGTTTTCTGGCTGCACTGATATAGCTACCCAGACTGCTGCGCACCATCTTGCTGTTCAGTTCTTTCTTCTTCTGATTCATGGTATCCGCTCCTCTGCGATTAGTTTACGCAAAAGAACGTCCCATATCTATAAACTGCAGAATGGTTTTCTCCGCATCAGTAATCCTATGTGATTGTTTTTTGTGATTGTTTTCTGTTATACCAGATATGCGCCCATGATCTTCAGATTGTATTTCACATCGATGAGCCTGGCTGCCTCCATAATAGTATCGAAATCCTCCGTATAGGCGTCAATCTCCATATAAAAATGATAGGTGCCCATAATCTTCTTCGTCGGACGGGACATGATCGCCACCAGATTGATGCGCCGCTCATTAAAGGTCCGCAGAATATCAAAAAGCATTCCCGGCCGGTCCACCAGCGGAGAAACAAAGACTGGAATCTTCATATTCCCCTCCCGCCGAGGTTTTTTCAGCCGACTGCCTGCGTCATGACTGCTGTCGCGCACCAGAATGAACCGGGTGTAGTTATCGCTGGAATCTGTCACATTTCTCTCGAACCAGGAAAATCCTTCCGCATCGACATATGCCGGTACGATCGCACCCTCACCGGGCCTGCCCGCCTGCGCCATATGATAAGATTCCATGTTGCTCTCAGTGGTAATGATCTTTATCTCCGGATTCATCTCACGCAGGCGGTCAATGAATTCCCTGCACTGTCCCGCTGCCTTGAACTGTACATACAGTATCTTCATATCGGACAGATTCTCGGTATTGGCAACCAGAGAGAACTGCACCGGAATAATGATCTCATCTACAACGGTCACATCCATTTCAAGCATGAGATCCAGCGTCCGCTGCACATAGCCGTCCAGCGTGTTCTCGATCGGAATCAGTCCGAATCTGCAGTTCTCCCCCACCGCATGAAACGTCTCGTCGATGGAATTAAAATACTCCAGTTCCATATCCATCTGATAAGCATCTACATATTTTTTTGCTGCACAGTCACTGAAAGTGCCCGTCGGCCCCAGCACCGCCATTTTATCCATTCTGTCAACTCCTTGGTCTGTATTGTATCATCTGTTTTTTCTTCTACCGCTTTACGCGCACATGGATGCCTTCCATCACACGCAGCGCATCTTCATGCAGCTTCTCATCGTTACCTGCCACCAGAGACGCATCCACGATCTGCGGAACTTCCGGCATCGCCGCCTTGGCCAGGATCACATTGGAAATGACGCAGATATTCGTAACGACGCCTGCAAATTCCACGCTCTCATATGCATCCGCATGATTCCGGAGATAGTCTGCCAGTTCCAGAGAGCCGAACGTCGGTTTGCTGAAAACAAGATCCTCCTCTGCTTTTGCATCTGCCACAGCACCATACAGCTGCCATCCATCTTCACCCTCCAGGCAGTGAAGCACCGGCAGATTCTTTCCCTCCTGGCTGTCCATGTAATGGCGGTCATGGGTGTCCATCGTAAAAATCACCTGGCCGTCCGGACCCAATGCATGATATTCTCGGATCTTCTCCGCAATTCCCTTCTCCAGCTCCGCAGCCCGCGGAAATCCCAGAGAGCCGTTTACAAAATCGTTCTGATAATCCACTACAATAAGCAATTTTTTCATTTTATCTTCCTCTTCCATTTCTTCCCAAAATATTTTCGGCGAAGGCTTCTGCCTGTTCGTCAATCTCTTCTATCTCCAGGATGCTGCCTGGATCATTGGCTGTAGCCATCAGTGCGAATCCTGCAGGCAGTATGAAATTTTTATTCATATTGATCGCACCGATAATCTGCTGCGCGACGATATCTCCGCCGCTGTATCCGGACACCACCAGCGCATAGACCCTTTTCCGGCTGAAATCATTGGTGCGGAACACCGCTGTCAGCCGATTGATGAATGCCATGATATTTGCGCTGACCGCATCGTTATAGTTCGGGCAAATCAGTACCAGAACATCACTCCGGATAATCGCCGGATATACCTTTTCTACCATAACTCCGCCATAAAAGCAACTCGAATTTTCTCCGAAATGAAGGCATGTCTCATATCTGCAGCCGCGGCAGTCCCAGACCTGCCCGTTCCGGATGGAGATTTCCTCGATATCCGCCAGACCTTCCAGATATCCGGCCACCCTGGACCATAAAAGAAGGCTGTTGGATGTTTTCCGGCTGCTGGCATGCACTGCCAGCACAGCCGGCCGCTGAGGCATCTTCGTCTCGAAAGAAAGCACTTTTTTCACCAGGTTCCCGGCGCTTTTCCTATAAGCCGCACGGTTTGTCAGATGCATCGTTCGTGCCTGCACATCAAAATTTTTCAGACTTCCGGTTCCCTCCACCAGTGACTTCCCCGGGAACGTGCACCCGGAGCGGTTTGCTGCAAACGCAACACGCCGCCCGGCATCCTTCGTGTAAAGATCATTTTCTCCGTCGATCAGAATCCCGCCGACACTTCCCTCCAGCGCGTTCCGATGAGTATGAAGATACTGCAGCAGCGCCATCAATTCCAGATTAATACCGCTTTCCGGCAGTTCCGCAGCGAAAAGGATCCGGCTCTGCTTCAGTTTTTCCATCTCCGCCGCCGCACAGAATGCGTCAGCGCTGTTCAGCCAGCAAACTTCTGTCTGTTTTCCGGCAGAATCCAGCGCCTCCTTCAGTATCTTCCCGATCCGGCCGCTCCCATGGGGATCTTTCAGGCAGATCACATAGAAATTCACAAGTTTCATCTCCTCACTACAGAATCCGGCACAGATTCTGATACGCGGTTTCAATCCGCACGTAAAGTTCCTCCGGCAGAAGCAGGTCTTCATATTCCAGTCTTTCTCCGCGGACCCGGTTCGCTGTGCCCAGAAATGCGCCTTTTTCCTTCTTTCCGAAATAGATCGAACTGTAATGCCATTTTCCCTGAAGCATGCGGATCACCGACATGGCTCCGGAGGAAAGGGCCGGTGCCAGATACGGTTTGAATCCCAGCTTCCTCACCTCCAGATTGGCCGAAACGGTCAGCTCCGTCAGCTGACGGGACCGTGCATCGTTATAATGCACAATACTATCTGCAATAACCAGATCCTGCCCGTGCGGTCCGAAGGCCCGTCCCTCTGCCGGGTAGGATGCGAATCGCGCATCCTGTCGGGCATAATAAACTGCACGCCGGTTCATCACCCCCAGACCGAATCCCCGGATCTGGCCGGGCTGCAGACCGGACGCCAGCAGCGCAGCTTTGCAGAGAGGATCGACCGGATCCGACACGACCCCGAATATGCCGCGGAATCTTCTGTCCGCCGCCATCCGCGCATAGTGTTCCACGAGTGTGCGGTTTGCATCAAACTGCATCATGCGGACATCGCCCGCCGTGCCAAGTGCAGGAACCGCCTTGCTGGCGCAGAACAGGAAAAGATCGCAGTCGAACAGTCTGTCTTCCGCCACGATCTCCACATCCGGCAGAACATTTTTCTCCTGTTCTTCAAACGCCCAGCCGATCTGGTTCATTTCCATCTCATACCGCCGGCAGACCGGTTCTCTGACATCAAAGATCCCGATGGTGCCGATGGTGCCGGCTCCCAGCACTTTGAGACCAAGAAGCAGCGATGCTCCGACATCACCCAGAGCAAGAATATGCACCCTCACGCCACCGGCCGGAAGCGGTGCCGCCAGAGAAAGTCTTTCTCCTCCCGGCGCCAGTTCCCCGAGGCGCCGGCCGCTGCATCGGGACGATAGATTTTGCGAATTATCTCTCATTTGAACATTTTCCTCATTCTGATCAGTTTTTCCATATCTTTTTCCACGTAGGCAGACGGTGCCGCGTTTTCATCGTAATAGACATTCCTTCCCAGATCCGGCCGCTTCGGTGCTTTTACCACCTCGCCCAGGCGGCGAAGAGTCAGTTTCCGTTCGAACTCTTTCTGGTATTCTTCCTCCAGCGTCCGGAGAATATCCCGTGCGTTTTCCAGGCAGGTCATAGAGTAATCATACAGACTGCTCTGCGAGACATTACCGAAAAATGTCGGCACTGCAAATGGAAGGATCAGGTTCAGAGATGGAATCTGGCCCTGGCTTGCCACCGGCAGTTCCGGATCCTTGATGCTGTCTCCGCCCAGATACGGGTATACCGCAGTTTCATCAATCCAGCACCGCAGATTCGGCAGGAAGTATGCGCTGTCGACGGTCCGCTCCTTCACCGTCATCAGATCGCGTCCGCGTCCCGTCTGCACGCCGACAACCGTCTGCACCACTTCCACATCGTTGGCCTTCAGGATCGGGTCCAGCTCTTTCATCCGGTATCCCTTATGGAGCAGATCATCCACCAGAATGACCGGCCGGTTAAAGGATTTGATTGTTTTTATCTGATTGTCCAGAGACGAATAGTATCCGGATTCTTCTACTGTGAACCGAGAAATATCCCGCGAGAAGTATTTCTCCGTATGAAGTGCCTTCGTTACCGTATTGGGAACCGCTTCTCCCTCCAGCACCTTTCCAAACGGCACCGCCATATACGGGCCATAGGCTTTCTTCTTTCCCGGTATCGCAGACACGCCGTTCAGCCGCGTGATCAGGCTGATCATCTTATGATGCATGATCCCTGCATTAAAGGAAAGAATCAGCTCGCCCGGATAAATCCCTGTCAGCACTTTCAGAAGCCTGTTGTGCGCATCCTCCACAGCTTTCAGCACCCGCGGATTCTTATTCAGCGGATTCTTGATGATGGTTTCCACGTTCTTGAATATGATAACCGGCGACTTCATATTCACCGCATAGATGGCACGGCCGCTGCCCCGGCTGCTGCCCGGTGCAATGTTTGTGAATCCCTGCTTCTCCAGTGTTTCAATGATACGTCCTCCCATTCCCGCAGGATCACACGGATGGTAGACAACATACGTGTAGTCCCGGGAAAGCAGCTCGCTGAGCACCTCTGTCAGTATGGTCTGCCCCAGGTTCGCAATCGAGCTCTTCCTGCTGAAAAAAAGCCCGCCGATGACGGCAATGGCGCCAGCAGCCTGGCTCCGGATATATGCGGCGATTTCCTGATCCCCGAATTCCGGCAGCAGATCAATGCTGTCCAGTCGGCTGACTGCCGCAAGCGCCACCACCTTATCATCCCGCATGCCGTCCCGGATTCGGACTGTCCGCACATCCTTCCGGCTGAGATACGCCTTTACTTTCGGGTAGTCAAATCCCCAGTCCACCAGCTCTTCTTTCATGTCTTCGATAGTCTCACCATCCCGGTCCATATAGGCTTCCAGGCGGATATCCCTGGCCTGGATCACATGCTTGTAGGCCGGCTCCCGCAGATAAAGTCCGTTCTCAAAAATATAATTCTGCGCCACCGGATCAATGAGGTTGGAGATATCCCGGTTGAGATCGATGTTTTCACGGATCCTTGTAGAACTGATATCTTCGTAGTATTCCTCCAGATGCAGATTGATGATCTCCCCGCTGATCGGATACGCTTCCGACGGTGCTGCTGCACCATGACTCGTATCACTTGTCGTCCGGCGGAAAATAATATGATTTATGGTATGAATGGAATCCGGCTGCGGCGCGGCCCGGTAGCAGGAGGCATTCTCGATCACATCGCTTCCGGCAACAAAATAGAGCTGTCTGCCGGCAAAGATCTCCTTCAGCCGCTTCAGATCCTTCGGGTTGGCAATGTTTACCGGGATATCGTCCGGAAAGATATAGATTTCCTCTTCATCTGCCACAGACATGCACATCAGTTTTCTCCGCTGCAGTCTCGGCTGCGTTTTTTTCGACCAGCTGAATTCGTCCAGCGCGAGATACACTTCATAGCCCATGTTCCGGATCTCCGCCGCGATTTTTTTGTGACTCAGGCTGAAGGGATCAAAGGTCCCCGGGAAAAAGGCCACCTTCTGGCGTTCCGGTATGGCGAACTGCCCCACCTCGACTTCATACTGGCAGATGAACCGGTAGATGTGATTCAGCACTGCCGCATTATTAAAGAAGTCCAGTCCTTCTTCTTTCATGCTGTCATATAACGTCAGAAACTTCTTCCCGCAATGGCTGAAAATCTGATACTTTTCTTCCAGCGACAATGCCTGCGATCCGAAAATATGGGTGCCCAGCGTCCAGAGGGCCTCAGAGCTGATCACATTGTTATAGTTGGCAAACCCCCGGAGAATCAGATTGACCAGCTTGAATTTCCTGGCATCCGTCACCGTTTCTTCCTCCACATCCCCGAAATTGTCACGGTAAATCCGATAGTGCTCCAGCATGACGCCGAATGTGTGAAGTACAGCCGCCGCGACCTGGCCGTTCCCGCTGTCCAGCAGCTTTTCCAGATCCGCAATCAGCTCATCCAGCTCCTGGGGCGGAAGGTGCAGCATGATAACTCCCAGATATTCCGGAATATATTTGGAAAACTGGTAATCCCCGATCTCCAGTCCCTTCCCCAGCTCCACCGCGATTTCATTTCTCTGCTCCAGCGGCATTTTCCCGATGATAGAAACCAGTCCCTCGCCGGCAGCCTGCCGTACCGTTACTGTTTCACTGACTTTGACCAGATTGCCCAGATGCGTCGCAACGTGAAGTTCCTGTCCCTCACCGGGATTATCAGCCAGATACTCCAGCATCAGCCGGATGTTCGCCACCTTGATCGTCCATGGTGTCCGGGCTTTCAGATTATCCAGAAACATTTCCGAAAGCGCCTCTTCTGTAAGCTCTTTCCCTGAATCCAGACCCAGGATCTGCTTCAGTCCTTTCTGATATCCGTCACTGCCTTCATATCCGCCGAACCGTGACTTCACCCGGACCGCTGCAATCTGGAGATCGATGCTTTCTTCTTTTATGATCTTTTCCGCAAACCGGAGGAATTCCGCGTTCTGTTTCTCCGTGCACCAGGCAGGCTCAATGGCTTCCGTGACCCGCAGAAGGGATTCCTTGTTCTGATGGGTCAGGCTCCGGCTCCGCAGCCAGATCTGCAGGCTGTCGATATATTCTTCACGCATGGATGCATGGCACTGGGTGAGAAGTCCTGCCGCCATATTTTTCAGACTGTTTCCAATCCATTTTTTATGCTGCTGCGTCAGCTTGTAATCCGGCTGCAGCACATCCCGCAGATATTTTTCCCAGAGTGAAAGGTTGTTGATCTTTTTTTTCGGCAGACACACGCCGGCAGGCAGCTCTTTTTTATACTCTTCATTAAAGCGGGCGATGATCTGTCCCATGATTTCTCCCGCCTGGTTTCTGATATCACTTTCTCTGTGGGCCAGCAGCTCATAGAGAAATTTCAGCGTCAACAGCTTCTGACTTTCTGTCATATAGGTGGAATACTCTCCCAGAATCGATACATACGTCCGAAGATTTTTCCACTGTTTTTCACTTCTGGCTGTCTCCAGCAGATTCGCAAAATCTTCTTCGTGGTAGAACCGGTTCATCAGCCGGATATTATGATCCACCGCAGCGTTTTTCAGTGCCTCCACTGCCTCGTTATTCCGCAGCAGCGCCACATCCCGGTGCTTTCTCGCCTCCGGAAGGGGTGGCACGGCTCTCGGCACCTCCGGAAGAGTCACTTCCACGCCCAGGTCTTTCATATAGTTTTCGAAATTTACCAGCTTATTGTAGACTTTCCGGTAGCGATGCTCCTTGGCTGCGTCTACGTTATCCAGCTTGTCCAGGATCACCTGGAAGGATTCTTCCAGAGAATAAAAATGCACAATCTCGCCGCCGCGCGGGCTGCGGCTGCTCTTGACACGGAAATCTGCATAAATCAGGATCAGCGATTCAACGGACAGATTCTCAAGTTCCAGATCCCATGTAGAATGATTGGCCGCAATATGCCCTATCATAGGCATCTGGAACCGGTTGAAGCAGATATCTGTATAATAGTAATGCAGATACGGAATCCTGCGCTCTTCACTTTTCCTGCAGCCGTATTTTCCGATATCGTGTCCTGCCGCTGCACCGGAAACCAGTCCCAGATCCACAGGAACCTTCAGTGCAGCGAGCTGTCTGGCTACATGCATTGCCACATAATGCACACCGGCGATATGCCCCAGGGTATTCCATGGTGTAATTACGATCCCGATCCGCATAAACTCATAAATGCACTGGTTTCGCGCCATACGGTCAAATCGCAGATACTCTCTGTGATATCCGCCTTCTTCCACTTCAGACGGACGCAGAAAGCGGATATCAAGCGTGGGATCAAAAGGCAGATTCATCCGCTCAAACCGGAACAGTGTTTTCAGCAGATGCAGATAAAACAGTCTTCCTTTCGCATAAGGGCCATCCGGTATGCCGGTCCGTTTCTCCGGAAACAGCTGTCCCAGTACATAGCCGTAGGTATACGTCGGCCAGCCTTCTTCCGGCCGGCTGCTGAGACACTCCAGCGTCTTTCCCGCTGTTTCCGCCACTCGGACTGCATGGAATCTTCCGTTTTCATCGGTCTCCTCCAGCAGCGTTTCTGCAAGGGTCTTCCAGCTGTTTTCCTCCAGAAGCCGCTCCATCTCCTCCCGGTTCATTCCAATTTCCCGCAGGAAAGGCCGTTCCATCATGGCAGTCGATATTTCCTGATACAATTTTACGCTTTGTTTTCTGATCATCTCTCCGCAGTTCCGCCTCCTTCAGAGCTTCCGCGCGGAAGCCCGCAATGTAAGATTAATTTTACCACATCTTTCCCGGATGTGCAAAAAAACATTGTCTTCTTTCGCATACAGTGATAATATTATGATATCAAAATAATATCAAAAAGTAATCTACAGGAGGTTCCTACAATGACAGATTCCATAAAAGAAGAAAAAAAATCTGCGGCCGCAGAATCCGCACCCGGGGTGAACGGCGAGCGTCCTGCCGCAGCAGTAAGCGGCATGCTGATGCTGCTTCTGAATATCGCGCTGTCGATTCTATCTGTTATCGGCATTATCGGAAGCGCAATCCGGATAGAGCAGGGTGCTCTGGCGTGGATCAGCCTGCTGATTCTCTTTATCCTGTATCTTTCTATCGGCATGCCGATCCTTCTTGCCGGACTGAAGGTTCTGAAACCCAATGAAGCTTATGTTCTCACACTGTTCGGAAAATACTACGGCACGCTGAAAGGTCCAGGATTCTATTTTACCAATCCCTTCGTGACGGCTGTAAATCCCGGTGCCGAGGCACTTACTGCGCTCAATGCTCCATCCTCCGGTACAGAGGGCTCTTCCCCGCAGGCTGCACCGAAAGCCACGAAAAAAATATCTCTGAAAGCCATGACCCTGAGCAACTCCCGCCAGAAAATCAATGACGAACTGGGGAATCCGATTGAAATCGGCATCATCGTCATCTGGAAGATTATCGACACGACCAAAGCGGTATTCAATGTAGACAATTACTGTGAATACCTTTCCATCCAGTGCGACTCCGCACTGCGGAATATCGTCCGCCTGTACCCTTATGATGCGCCGGAAGACAGCGGTGAGCGTTCTCTGCGCGGTTCCAGCCAGGAAATTTCTGACAAGCTGAAGGAGGCGATTCAGGAAAAAGTGGATGTCGCCGGTATCGAGATTCTGGAAGCCCGCATCACGCATCTGGCCTATGCGCCGGAAATCGCAGCCGCCATGCTGCAGCGCCAGCAGGCTTCTGCCATCATTGATGCACGGAAAATGATCGTAGACGGAGCCGTCGGCATGGTCGAAATGGCACTGGAAAAACTCAGTGAAAATCAGATCGTGGAGCTGGATGAAGAGCGGAAAGCTGCAATGGTCAGCAATCTTCTGGTCGTGCTCTGCGGAAATAAAGATGCTCAGCCTATCGTAAACAGCGGAAGTCTGTACTAGAAAGGGGATGCCCTTTTGGCAGAAGAAAAGAAAGGAAAACCGAAGAAGCAGGTCCCGCTCCGGCTGAATACTGCCCTGTACGCCGAGCTCTGCGCATGGGCAGAAGATGAGTTTCGTTCCGTGAACGGCCAGATCGAATATCTTCTCACAGAAGCTGTAAAAAGGCGGGGTAAAAAATGATGTGCCATACCGGCACGATGGAAGAAAGGCTGCCCGTTCTGTCATTTTCAGAACGGGCAGCCTTTCTGTTTTACAGTGCAGCCGTCAGGAGAAAGCTCCAGACCGGCGTCGTAATCAGCGACAGCGCTGTGGTAAATACGACACAGCGCACTGCCGCCTCTTCATTCTTATGATATTTTGCTGCAAGAATCGCTGTCGTGTTTCCTGCAGGCATCGCCGTCATCAGCACGCACACCCCTGTCACCAGCGGGTCCACACGCAGTAGCAGAAATACCCCCCACACTGCAGCAGGGATGACGACCAGCCGTAGCATCCCGAAGTAAACCTGCCGCACACTGGCAAGCGTCCGGAAGTCCACGTCCCCCAGCACTGTACCGATATACAGCATTGTCATCCCGCTGCAGCACCGGCTGAACCCAGTCAGCGTCTGATCCAGCGGTGCCGGGAGCTGTACCTGAAACAGAAGAAGAACCAGACCGATCTCAACCGCAATGATACAGGGATGCAGCAGCACCTTCCGCACCGCTTCCTTTCTGCTGGCCGCCTGTGCAAAGCAGGAGATTCCTGCAGTCCACATGACCACCCGCTGCGGGATCAGAAAGACAGAGGCATACAGCAGCCCCAGATCTCCGAATACCCCTTGTGCGATGGGATTTCCCAGGAACCCGGCGTTGGAGCAGAGCGTTGCATACTGGTACACCGGTTTTTCCGAATCAGGAAACCGGTTGTAAAGGAAACGGTTCAGCAGCACATAAAACATCTGGATTCCCAGGGATCCGATCAAAGCTGCGCCCATCGCCTGGATCTCACGCAGGGAGATTTCGATGCAGAATGCTTTGATGATATTGCATGGAAGTATCAGATACAGGATTATATTGACCAGGGACTGCTTCCCTTCCCGGCTGATCAGGCCAGCCTTCATCAGAAGCAGACCGGCCGCCATCATCAGAAGCATCACAGCCATCAGATTGAACAGATCTCCATACATCAGCAGCTGCCCTCCTGCTGTTCGCCTGCGGTTCCCGTCTCACACCGGCGAAGGATCTCTTCAGTCACTTCCCCGATTGTCTTCCCGTTATTTTGTACTTCCATATCGCACCAGTTTCTATAAAGAGGGAGACGCTGCGCGTAAAGATGTGCCAGCGGCGTGCTCTGACTCACCGGCCGGCCGTCTGTAGGCAGCACATCAATATCCCGATTCAGAAAAACAAACCGCCCGTTTTCTGCGAGAGAATAATAGTTCTCCTCTCTGGTGATGACCCCGCCGCCGCAGGCGATCACCGCGCCTGTCTTCTGCTGCAGTTCCGCGCATGCTTCCATTTCCAGCTTTCGAAATGCATTTTCTCCGCCTTCCACGAAGATAGAGGTAATTGCCATTCCTGCCCGTTCCACGATTTTCTGATCGATATCGATAAATTCCCGTCCGGTGCGGTCTGCCAGCTCCTGTCCGATCGTGCTCTTGCCGCAGCCCGGCATCCCGATCAGCACGATGTTTTCCTTTTCCATCGCAAGCTTTCCTTCGATCTGCGCCACGGCACGATCCTCGATTTTACACGAAAGGAACAGCTCCGCACTGGCCTTGGCCTGTGCTACCAGCATCTTCAGTCCATTCACGCCTTCAATATCCGACTTGCGGGCCTGGCACAGAAGATTCGTCCGCAGCGGGTTGTAGATCAGGTCAAATACCCATTCCAGCTGCGGAAAGGTGCCCGGATATACCGCAGAGCGGCCGTTATCCGGATACATGCCCACCGGTGTGGCATTCACCAGAATTTTTGCATCCAGATGCTTCTCCTTCAGCTGACTGTAGTCACAGCCTGTCTTTCCGTCCCGGCTGACCACGATCACTTCCGATGCGCCGAGATCCTCCAGCACACACACCACCGCCTTCGACGCACCGCCGGACCCCAGCACGATACATTTTGCGCCCTGAACCTGTACACCGGACTCCTCCACGGTCTGCCGGAACCCGGTATAATCTGTATTATATCCGAAAATCTTTCCTTCCCGCCGAACCAATGTATTGACCGCGCCGATCCGCTGCGCCTGCGGCGAAATTTCATCGCAGTATGCCATCACGGCCTGCTTATAGGGAATGGTGACATTCAGTCCGGTCCATTCCCCGTGCAGCAGGAAAGATTCCAGTTCTTCCGGTTCTTTTTCAAAGATCTCATAGCGGTATGGCTCGCAGTATTCCCCCAGCATCCGGTGAATCTCCGGCGAAAAGCTGTGGGAAAGTTTCCTTCCCAGCAGACCGAACCGGCGGATCGTATTCTGATACTGCCTGCTCAGTTCCATGATCTTCCGGTAAAGTTCCACTGCATATTCCGGTAATCCCTCCGGCTGAAGTTCTGCTGCTTTTTCAGCAATGCGGCTGAGGATCTCCTGTTCTCTTGCGGGCACATAAACCGGCGTTCCCTTCTGTGATTTCACGCGTGCGATCTGTCCTGCCGCCTCCATACGGGTTCCGAATGCCTTCAGAATGATCTGGTCCTGCCGGTCGATAATCTCACGGGCTTCTTCCAGTGTCATATTCCTTCGTTTCTCATTCATTTCTGTCGCTCTCCTAATCTGTTTTCCTATATCTTTCTGAAAAGAAAAAGCCAGCCCCTTTCCGGAACTGACTCCTCTGTCACATTTTCATCGTGTGTTTCTTTATGCTAACGATTCGTCCTCTAACATTCTATATCCAATTCCCAGTTCTGTAAAGATATATTTTGGCTCACCGGGATTGGCTTCCAGCTTGCGTCGGATATTGGCCATATTTACCCGCAGGATCCGGTTGTTGCCATCGGCATAAGGACCCCAGACCTGATTGATCAGCGAATCATACGTCATCACCTTGCCGGAATTTTTCGCCAGAAGAGAAACAATCTTGTACTCCACCCGGGTCAGATGGACTTCCTTTCCATCTACCGTCACAAGCCGTTTCTCGAAATCAATCTTCAGGCCGCCTGCACTGTACGGCCGGTTTGCATTGACCGGATCGTCCACAATCTTATTGTTATGCCGGATCGCCGTCCGGATCCGGGCAAGGAGCTCATTGGTCCCGAAGGGTTTCGTGATATAATCGTCAGCACCGCTGTCCAGTGCCGCCACTTTTTCCTTTTCCTGTGCTCTGGCAGAAATCACAATGATCGGAACACTGGACCACTGCCTGGTCTGTTTTATGATATCCATTCCGTCCATATCCGGAAGTCCCAGATCGAGCAGAACAATATCCGGCAGTGCGGAAGTCAGCTGCGCTAGGCCGTCTTTTCCGTTCTGGACCGCCATTGTTTTATAGTCATGGGACTGAAGCGTTTTCGCAACAAAATCGCAAATGCTTTTTTCATCTTCAATGATCAGTACTGATATTTTCTGTGTCATCCTCTATTCCTCCATTTCCTTCGGAAGAGAAAAATAAAATTCCGCTCCCTCCTCATGATTGATCGCTCCGATCGTGCCTCCATGCGCAGTCACAATGGTTTTGCAGATGGAAAGTCCGATTCCCATCCCCTTATAGGAGTCAGATTCTTTGACGGTATCCCGGTATCCTTCCCCGTCAAAAATCGTGCTGAGACGGCTTTCATCGATTCCATCTCCGAAATCCCGGACATGAAACCACACATCGTTCTCATCTTCCTCTACATACAGCCGGATCGGTTTTTGGGTATGGGCATGCAGCTGTGCATTCTGCAGGATATTAATCAGAACCTGCTCAATCAGCATGACGTCCATCATCACCATGACCACATCATCCGGGACGCGTACCTCCACTTGTGCGTCCGGAAACCGTTTGCGAAAGCGGACGACAGAAGATGCCACCACTTCGTCCACCGCCTCATAGGACTTGTTGACCTGCGCTGTCTCATTATCAATTCGGGTAACAGACAGGAGGTTTTCGACCATATTCAGCAGCCAGTTGGCATCCTCCTGAATATGCGACACCAGCGCCCGTTTCTCTTCCGCAGACAGCTCGTCCTCCATTTCAAGGTAGGAAGAACTGTTTCCGATGATCCCGGTCAGCGGCGTCCGCAGATCATGAGATACTGCCCGCAGAAGATTGGCACGCATCTTCTCCTTCTGGGCTTCCATCAGCTGCTTTTCCTGCTCCGCCAGTGCTGCAGCCTGCTCCTTCATATGGGTGGTCATCGCAGAAGTGATCATGGCAATAATCAGCATACCGGCGAAAGTCACCTGATATCCTTCCATTGTAAAATTCAGATTCCGGTACGGAACGGTGAAAAAGTAATTCACACTGATGACGCTGCACACCGCAAAAAGCAGGCCGAACACATACCCGTCGGTGTATCTGGCTACCATAAACAGCCCCATCACATAAATCATGGCGATATTCAGCGACGGATCGGAAGCAATCTGGTTAAACACGAAAGAGCTTCCGGTGGCCAGAAGGAAAATTCCAAGGAAAATAATGCAGTTTCTCTGATGATCTTTCTGCATGGATTCTCTGGTTGCAGACTCCGACAGATATTTTTTATATATCTCTTTTTTTTCTCCCGGTATCTGGCTCATCTTCATCTCTTTCAGTATTTTCATCGTTTTCCCCTCTCAGCTATATGATATAACAGAATCCGGTTAAAATGGTGCTAAAATGCGGAAAATCCGCCTGATATTTACATCTGGTTTTCCTATATCATAGTAAACTTTCCTGCAGATTGCAAGCTCTTTTCTGTTTCCGGATCGCGGGAAGAACCTCCTTCCCCACCTCTTCATATTATATAACGAATTCTATTAAGAAAGGAGTACTATCTTGATTCGAGAACCATATATCGGCATGCCGATTACCATCGGCACAATGCCGGGGTGCATACCCGGCCGTCCAGGTCCTTCCGGCCCGTCCGGCGGTCCTTCTTCTTCGCAAAATCCATCTGCCCGGCCTCCACAGGCGCCGGATTCTTCTGCGCCATCTGTATCTGCACCTTCCTGCATGCTCTCCGGCAGCGGATTTGACCGGCAGCTTCTGGGGAATCTGCCAGTGGCCATGACGTATACACCGATGCAGCAGTGGACGGAAACCTATCCTGCTGCCACCGCGCTGAAGCGCGGAACCGTTTTTCCGGTGCTGGATCTCCCATTTGAAGGAATCACAGCAATGACAGGACGGAAACAGAGCGTTCGGAAAGGAGGAATGCAGCCATGACCAGAGAAGAAGCACTGCGCCGGGTTCAGGAGGCCGATTTCGTTCTGGATGATGTCGCACTCTTTCTGGATACCCATCCTTCCTGCCAGGCTGCGCTGCGTTTTTTCATGGAGTATCAGAAGGAATACACAGAGGCGATGGCCGCCTTTGAAAGCCAGTTTGGTCCGCTGACCGCAGAAGATGTGGATACCACACAGGGCTGGACCTGGGTTCAGGGACCGTGGCCCTGGGAAATGGAGGAGTAGTCTATGTGGCAATATGAGAAAAAATTACAATATCCCGTAAATATCAAAAATCCGAACCCCGCATTGGCAAAATTCATCATCAGCCAGTATGGAGGTCCGGACGGCGAAATGGGAGCCTCCCTCCGTTATCTTTCGCAGCGTTATACCATGCCGTTCCGGGAAGTTGCCGGTGTGCTGACTGACATCGCAACGGAAGAGCTGGGTCACCTGGAAATGGTGGCGACCATCGTCCGCCAGCTGACACGGAACATGACGATTGAGGAAATCAAAGCCGCCGGCATGGAGACCTATTTCGTGGACCATACCGCCGGAATCTATGCTCAGGCCGCGGCAGGCTTTCCGTTCGACGCGCTGTGTTTCGCTTCCAAGGGCGATGCCATCACGGATCTTACGGAAGATATGGCAGCAGAGCAGAAGGCTCGGACCACTTACGACAATATTCTCCGTCTGGCAGATGATCCGGATGTCATCGATCCGATCCGTTTCCTGCGTGAGCGGGAGATCGTGCACTTCCAGCGTTTCGGGGAAGGGCTGCGCATCGTACAGGATAATCTGAACAGTAAAAATTTCTATGCCATTAACCCGGAATTCGACCTGCGCCAGCAGTAGACAGCTGCAGACAGCAGTAGACAGCTGTAGACAGCAGTAGACAGCAGCAGACAGCAGCAGCACACAAAAAAGGCAGCCCGCAAGCTGCCTTTTTCTGTTACTTTACGTCCTCATCCTGCAATGCATCGTAGCCGTGCTCGCCGGTTCTTACCTTCACCGCATCTTCCACGTCATAGATAAAGATCTTGCCGTCGCCGATCTGGCCGGTATAGAGTGCTTTCTTGGCGGTTTCCACCACAGTATCCACCGGAACCTTGGAGACCACCACGTCCACCTGTACCTTCGGATGCACGGTGATATCCACAGGAACACCTCTGTACAGCTCGGTGACACCTTTCTGCACACCGCAGCCCATGACTTCCGTCACGGTCATTCCGGTGACGCCGATCCGGGCAAGCGCCCCCTTGAGCGCGTCGAAGCGGTTTCTGCTGGTAATGATGGTCACCTGCTTGATCGGCGCATCCACAGACGGCGTATTCTTCTTCAGCACTTCCACCGGGATGGCTGCAGCTTCCGGTGCTGCCTGTCCATCTGCTGCACCGAATCCGCTCAGGCCGCCGCTCATGGAATCCGCACCCGTCATCATGACCGGTGAGAAGTCTGCATAGGCACTGACCAGACCGTGCTCCGTCAGATCCAGACCGGTCAGTTCCTCATCCGCAGATACACGCAGTCCTACGGTCGCATCGATAATCTTAAACACAATAAACATTGATACTGCCACGTAAACGATCACACTGGCAACCCCCAGAAGCTGAACCCCCAGCAGGGAGAATCCTCCGCCATAAAAGACACCGCCGTCTGCTGCAAAGAATCCTGTAAGAATCGTGCCCAACGCGCCGCAGCCCCCGTGAACAGAAACCGCACCGACCGGATCGTCGACCTTGCAGATTTTGTCGATCAATTCCACTGCGAAAACTACCACAACGCCGGCAATCAGGCCGATGATGGCAGAACCTGCCGTGGATACCACGTCACAGCCTGCTGTAATGGCGACCAGACCTGCCAGGGTGCCGTTCAGAGTCATGGAAACATCCGGCTTCTTGTAGCGGACCCAGGTGACAACCATGGTCGCAAAAGTTGCACAGGCCGCCGCCCCAGATCCAGTGGCCGGAGATCGGATAGATCAGAAGGCTGATCACTGCGCTGTAGATACAATAGGATATGAATTTAGTCCGCTCTGCCATGGCTCCCGAAACGATGGTAGCCGCTGTGGCACAGAAGACAGTCTGAAATATGATGAAAGCTTCAAGTGGAACGCCGTCCGGCGCAGAATAGCTGTCAGAATTGCTGATAAAAAAGTCGATGCCTCCAAAGATGCTGCCGGCACTGCCGAACATGATGCCAAATCCCAGAAGCCAGAAGACGATGGTCCCGATACAGAAGTCCATCAGATTTTTCATAATAATGTTTCCGGCATTTTTTGCCCGCGTGAATCCGGTTTCCACCATGGCGAAGCCGGCCTGCATGAAAAAGACCAGAACCGCACCAATTAACACCCACATCGTGCTTGCTGATAAATACATGAGAATGCCCTCCTTGATAATGATGTGTCTTTGGTTTCGAAACGCTGATTGAATATTTAATTACTGGTATTTTTAAATATTCTCCTATTATAGCATGATCTTGTGTGTTATCAACATATTTTTACTATTTTTTTGTTTTATCTAACAAAACGCATCCTCGCAACTCTTTTTCACCGCGAACTATTTCAGCTCCTCCAGGCTGCGGAATACATATCCTTCCTTTTTCCACCCCTGGATCAGTTCCTGCAGGATCTGGCTGTTGGTTTTCGATGTGGAGTGCAGCAGCACGATGGCACCCGGATGGATCCGCCTGTTAAGGACGTTCAGGGCTTCTTCCCGGGTCGGCTGACTGTCCTGCAGCCAGTCCACGTAGGCAAGACTCCAGAAAATTGTAGTATATCCCAGTTCATCTGCCATTTTCAGGTTTGCTTCACTGTATTTGCCCTGAGGCGGCCTGTAATATTTCTTCATTTTAGCGCCTGTCACCTGCTGAAATGCTGTCTCAAGATCGGCAAGTTCTTTCTGAAATGCTTCCTTTTCGGAAATTTCCGACATATCCGGATGATGCATCGTATGGTTGCCTACGATATGTCCTTCTTTGACCATCCGGTTCACCAGATCCGGATTTTCTGTAATATAGTTTCCTACTAGAAAAAAGGCTGCCGGAACTTTTTCTTCCTTTAGCACATTCAGTATTTCTTCTGTGTATCCGTTTTCATAGCCAGCATCAAAAGTCAGCCAGATGGATTTTTCCTCCGGGCCTACATACCAGGCATGGAACTGCTTCAGATACTCTGCCGTTGCGTTTCCTACCGGCACCTGCCCGTCTTTCTGAAAGCAGAGGCCCCAGTTTCCGCCGGCAGCTGCTGTGACTGCTTCTGTCATTGTCTTTGCCGAATTCTTTTCCGGTATCGTAACCGGCCTTCCGCTTCCGCCGAAATGTCCCCGTGCAAAAAGGCTTCCCATAAGAATCACCGTTGCCAATGCTGCTGAAAGGATTATTTTCTTTTTCATATTCAATCACCTCATGGCAGTCTATGCCGCGAGGCGTCTTCCTATTCCATCCGCTTTCGGTATTCCATCGGCGTCATTCCGGCATGCTTTCGGAATACGCGGTTAAAATAGCTGGCGCTGTCGAATCCACAGGAAAATGCAATGTCAACAATCGTCTTGTCTCCTGCCAGCAGTTCCTGTTTGGCTTTCTCAATCCGATACTCGGTGAGATACAGGATCGGTGTTTTCCACATGTTCTCACGGAAACAGCGCAGGGCCTCCCGTTTGCTGATACAGGCGGAAGCTGCGATATCATCCAGGGCGATCTTTTCACTGTAATTTTCAGCAATAAAAGTAAGCATCTGCTTCATGCGTACCTGTGACGTGATCTTATGACTGTTTGCCTCCCACCTCGGAAACTGCTCCAGATGTGTGAGAATTCCACGCCAGAACCGGCTGCACATTTCGTGAACTTCCAGTTCATAGCCTGTCGCATGCGGTTCGGATTCCTCCAGCTGAAACGCCCTTTCGTACAGGTCCAGAAGTTCTTTCTGCCAGTCTATCTCCTGACGAAGAACGAAACAGGGCCGACTCTCCTCCCTCAGCATCGGTTCTACATATTTTTTATATGCCAGAGATGCCGGAGGTGCAACGAACTCGAGCAAAAAAAGAACATTGATCAGATGCAGCGGCTGATTTGCTTCCGGACTGTAGCGGTGCAGCTGATTGATATTTATGAGAATGCCGTCTCCTTCCTTTAGTTTAAACTGCATATCGCCGACGAAAAAACGTCCTTCCCCTTCTTTCAGACGTCCCAGCTGCAGTGCAGGATGCCAGTGCCATGGTATCTTGTTTACCTCATCCGGATTCAGGAGAGAATGATAAAATGCGACTGGCTTTTCCGGATTGATATAGTGGATGTCTTCCAGAAGCTGGTTGTCCACATGGATGCTTTCTACTGTTCTCATTGATTTACAAGTTGGCCATATTTTTCAATTACGCGGCCATTTTCTCCTATCATTTTTTGCGTACCTGCAATATAATTAGAATGAATTAAAAAGAGAATAACGCAAAGCAAACAAGCTTATGATGACTTGAAAAAGTCAAGTACTCCATACATAATACAAACGAGAGTTCCCAACCCGAATTTTCATACCCATTACCCAATTACAATTACCCATAATGCCGTTATTCTCCGGGGCAGCTTTCCATCACCCATACAAAGACTGTCCCAATAATATGCTTTCCCGGGATTGCCGTTCTCACACCATCTTTCATTGCCTAAGGCTATTACAGCATTCTGACGTGCAAATCCGTACGGGAGCAATGCCGCACACAGCAGAACACCCAAACTGCTGTGTGTTTTTTATGCTGTTTTCCGCCATATGAATGCCTGGGCGCTGGTGCTTGGCAGGCAGCCATTTCGCCGGTCTAGCCGGTCACAGCGGTTTTCCTGCCAGGATCTCGCGATAGTCCTGCAGATTTTTCTTTAAAAGCGTCGGTGTGTCCAGCCCGTACGGACAACGGCTTCGGCATTGCCCACATTCCAGACAGTCATCAATTTTCGCCATTTCCACCTGCATCTCCTCACTCAGCCACGGAGCAGAAGGGGCCCGGCGGATCATCAGAGAAAGCCGTGCACAGTCATTGATCCGAATGCCTGCAGGACATGGCATACAGTAACCGCATCCCCGGCAGAAGTCCCCCAGAAGCTCTTTCCGGTCCTTCGCAATCACCGCCTGAATTTCTTTCTCTTCCAGCGAAGGGGGATTCTTACTGCAGCAGAGAAACTGATCCAGTTCTTCCTCCCGCTGCACACCCCAGATCGGCAGGACGGAAGGGAATTGCGCCAGATAAGCGTATGCTGCGCGTCCATTCTGCAGAAGGCCTCCAGCCATTCCCTTCATGGCGATAAATCCCATATCCGCCTTTTCACACTGACGGATCAGCCGAAGCTCCTGATCACCGCACAGATAAGAGAACGGGAACTGCAGCGTTTCATACAGGCCGCTTTCAATGGCTTCCTCCGCCACCGCCAACCGATGATTGGTGATGCCGATATGCCGGATCTTTCCGTTCTCTTTCGCACGGAGCAACGCGTCGTACAGTCCATCTTCGCCTCCCGGCTTCGGGCAGAACGGTGTATTATGCAGCTGGTAGAGATCAATATAATCTGTCCCCAGTTCTGTGAGGGACATTTCCAGATCCCTTTCCAGAATTTCCCCCGTGAGAGCCATGGTCTTCGAGGCGATGTAGATCTGATCCCGCACGTTTCCCAGCGCCATGCCGATTTTCCGTTCACTGTCGGTATAATACCTTGCCGTATCGAAGAAGTTCACCCCGCCCTCAAAGGCTTTTCGAAGCAGTCTGCAGGCTTCTTCTTCACTGATCCGCTGAATCGGCAGTGCTCCGAAGCCGTTTCTGTCTGCCATCATTTCTGTTTTTCCCAGTCTTACTTTTCCTGACATTCCTTTACTCCTGTTATTCCTCATCCTGCTGCAGATAATCCGCTATCACAGACCAGGCCTTTTTCAGTTTATCCAGACTGCAGGATGCGTTGGCCGGACTGGTGGATGGCAGCGGAATAATCTCCATACCCGTCTGTTTCCTCTGGTATTTTTCATATAGTTTCGCTGCCGTAGATCCGTTGGCAAAAATAGCGCGGATGCGGCTTTCCTGAAGAACGGGAGTCAGATCACAGGATACCACATTCCGGATGGAACTGTCGCTGGAGCCTGTGATATCGCAACTGTAAACCACATCCCAGACTGCAATGTGATGGGAAAGCAGCAGCTGCTTTTTGTCCGGAATGGTCAGCGGCACTTCTTCTCCGGTCAATTCGGCCAGAACCTTCCAGAATCGATTCTGGGGATGTCCGTAAAAGAATCGGTTTTCTCTGGATTTTACGGACGGAAAAGTGCCGAGGATCAGAACAAGGCTGTTTTCATCATAAACCGGTTCGAACTGGTGCGTCTGATGCATCTGGTCCATCTCTTCCTCCCTCGCCTGCCGCCGTACAAGCGTCGGCAGCGCGTTCCGCGAAGCAATTTCTGCGAAACCGGCGGCATTTTCTGCCGCCTGTTAATAGTGTAATCGTTTCCCGGACGAAAAACAAGCAGTTTTTCGTCCGGCCGGGACGAATCTCTTTAATTCCCGTTTCTTTCTCTTCTGCACCGTATATCATGCTCAATCGGTTTTTTCCAGCTTCCATCCACCGGTGCCTCGCTATGGCGCATACAGGTCACAGCTGCGCTCAGGACCTCATAATTCAGTGCCACGCCATCATGATCATTCTCATAGGTTGCTGCCCGGTCTTTCCCAATACCAAGGGTTTCCGCTTCTGCCTCTGCATCCATATTGGCGCCCAGAAAAAGGAATTCCCACCCCTGTTCCTTCTGGGTTTCAATCAGTTGCCGGATCTTCTTCCTGCTGTAGAAGCGGCTTGCATTTTCCATTCCGTCGGTGGTAATGACCACAATCACCTTTTCTGCCCGCAGCGCTTCTGCCGTCATCTCCTGGGCATGGCGGATCTTTTCTATAGTCCTGCCCGCCGCATCCAGCAGTGCCGTACATCCGCGCACATAGTACTGCTCCTCTGTCATAGGCTGAATTCCCTGCACATTGATTCTGTCGTGAAGGATCTCGTACTTATCATCGAAAAGCACCGTGGTAGCTACCGCTTCTCCCTCCGTTTCCTGCTGCTTCTTTATCATCGCATTGAAACCGCCGATGGTATCTTTCTCCAGCCCGGCCATGGAGCCGCTTCTGTCCAGTATAAAAACCAGTTCTGTCAATCCTTTTTTCATTTCTCCGTTCTCCTTTCATACCCTCCTGCAGAAGGCCTTTCCTGTATATGCGCATGATATCATACGCAGGAAACAAAAAGGTCGCCCGGAAGGCGACCTTTTTGAAAGAACCGGTTTTTCACTATCAGATGCAGGCGGTGCTCCCCAGGACAGATTCGCCGAAACAGAACAGTGCTTCATTAATTACGAAAATATCATGCTGATCCTGTTCCAGAAAATAGCGAACGATCACATCACTCCGGCTGCTGGAGGAAAGCGTGTATCCGGCCCGCGCCAGCAGATCCAGCGTCTCGTCCAGGGAAAGCTGCAGTCCGATGGCCAAGGCAAGGGCCGTATCTTTTTTCGGATGGTATCCCGCATTGCTTCGGATCTTGGAAAACAGTTTTCTGTCCAGATTGGCTTTTTTATAAACTTCCGCATCGGTAAAACCTTTTTCCGATGCCAGCCGAAGCACCATTTCCGAGAAAGTCTCTCCCAGATTGCTGACCAGATCTTCCAGACTGCGTTCCTGTACTGCTGATGCGGCACACTTCGGCGCCAGATCATAGCATGTCAGACACTCCTGCTCCATACGTCTCTTACGCATTTCGCTGTCCGCATCCAGACAGGTATCGATATAATGGCGGATATTCTGGAACAGTTTTTCACTCAATGCCACTGCACCGCGGTCGAATACGGTCAGATAGATGTCCATTTCCTGTATTTCATCCAGCTGCAGAAGGAACTGGCTACAGGTGCTGACTGCCGCCTCCAGCGCCTGCTCCTTCGGATAACCGTAGATCCCCGCTGAAATCAGCGGAAAAGAAATGGACCGGCAGCCATGGGCTGCCGCCAGCTCCAGTGCTGACCGGTAGGCACTGCGCAGCAGCGTTTCCTCCCCGCATCCGCCGCCATGCCAGACGGGCCCCACTGCATGAATAATATATTTTGCGGGAAGACCGTAAGCTCCGGTAAGTACCGCGCTTCCTGTCGGACAAGGTGCTTTCCGTCTGCATTCCTCCTGCAATGCTTCTGCTCCTGCCGCTGCAAAAATGGCGCCGCATACGCCGCCGCCCTGCTGAAGCCGGGAATTGGCGGCATTAACGATGGCATCCGTATTCATTTTCGTGATATCATTATGTACGATCTGAAATGGCATTCCATACCTCCTGCTCTCTGCAGAGCTTCATTATTCCAGGCCCCTTCGGAACCGCTCGATCATTTCGGATGTCAGGCTGATATCTGAAACCGGCTTCGGAATTTCCTCCCGCTTCATCCAGACGCCCTCAGAAAGCTCTTCTGTATCCAGCTGAATCTCCGCAGAACCGTCCAGATCACAGTAAAACCCCATCAGCAGCGTTTCACTGAATGACCAGGGCTGACTCTTATAATATCGGATATTTTTGACCTTCAGGCCGACCTCCTCCATGACCTCTCTGCGGACTGTATCTTCGATCGATTCGCCGATTTCATTGAAACCCGCAATCAGCGCGTATCGCTTATAGGCTCTGCCGCTGTATTTTGTCAGAAGAAGTCTGTCACCATCCTTCACTCCGACAATGACCGCCGGCGATATTTTCGGATACACGGTATGACCGCAGACCGGGCAGCGCAGCATTCTTTCCTTCTTGTCCTGTTTCAGTTCACTTCCGCATCGGCCGCAGTACCTGCTGGTGTCATACCAGTTTTTCAGCTGACTGCCTGTAATGCCTGCAAATGCCTGGGCCAGCGGCTTCGCTGTCCGGAAGATGCTGACAGGATGCATGGAAAAGTGCTCTGCAGCCTGCGGATTCAGCTTCGGTCTGTCCAGCGTCAGAAAGTATGCCAGATCATCGATCGAAAACAGATAAACTGCATTTTCCGCAACAGCCGCTGCATTGGCACCCAAATGGCGGAACTGCGGGAACTGCAGTTTTTCATCCGGCATTGCAGCAAGGACGCACTCTTCGTCATAAAACAGCAGTATGCTGTCCGGCCGCGGTGCGCACGGCCGGTATTCATTGTGATAACGGTGCGGATAAATATCCTGTATCATGATATCCCTTCTTTGTGTTTCATCTGCGATTACTTTACTCTCTGCCGTCCCAGCAGTAGGTACAGAGTTTATCCTTCGGCAGTCCGGTTGCATCGATCAGGTCATCCAGCCGGCAGAAGCGCAGTGTGGTGAATCCCATCTCCTTGCGGATCTCCTCCACCATGCGATCATATTTTTCACTGTCCGGATCCGCATATTCGCTGAGCAGTTCCGGCGTTTCCCTCCCGTTTTCCAGGCGGTGGATCACACGACGGCTGATCAGGTCCATCTCCGATTTCGAACGAGAGAAATTGATATACCGGCAGCCGAACATGATCGGCGGGCAGGCCGGACGGATATGCAGCTCTCGCGCACCGATCTCAAACAGATGCTCCGCGGTCTCCCGCAGCTGTGTTCCCCGCACGATAGAATCATCCACGAGGACAATACGCTTTCCCCGGATCAGTTCATCCACTGTAAGCAGCTTCATTCTTGCAACCATGTCCCGTCTGGACTGGACTGCCGGCGTGAAAGAGCGCATCCAGGTTGGTGTGTATTTAATGAACGGGCGAGCGTACGGTATCTGTGACGCATTGGAATAACCCACCGCAGCACCGATGCCGGACTCCGGCACGCCGGCTACGAGATCCGCCTGCACGTCTCCTGCCTCCTGGTCCCGTTTCGCCATACGTTCTCCAGTGCGGTTACGCATCCGCTCTACGCTGATTCCTTCATAGGACGTCGCCGGGAATCCGTAATATACCCATAGAAAAGCACAGATTTTCATATTATCGCCCGGTTCCAGCAAGGTCACGCAGTTGCGCTCTGTCACAACCGCGATCTCTCCCGGCCCCAGCTCCTTATAGTCCTCATACTGAAGATTCCGGTAGGCAAAACTTTCAAAGCTCGCACAGAATCCATCCTTCTTTTTTCCGATCATGACCGGCGTTCTTCCTGCGATATCCCGCGCTGCGTAGATGCCCGCCTGATTCATCAGCAGTATGGACATGGATCCATCGATCATCTCCTGTGCATAATGAATTCCTTCGATAAGATTTCCTTTCTGGTTGATCAGCGCAGCGACCAGCTCCGTTGTGTTGATCTCTCCGCCGGACATTTCCTGAAAATGGCCATGACCGTTATCAAACAGACCCTGCATCAGCTGTTCTGTATTATTGATTTTTCCAACTGTCGCCAGGGCATAGGTCCCGTGATGAGACCGGATGATCAGCGGCTGCGGCTCGTAATCGGAAATGCAGCCGATACCATACTGTCCGCGCATCTTTTCCATCTCTTTTCCGAATTTGCTTCGGAAGGAGTCGTTTTCTATATTATGGATCGCCCGGTCAAATCCCCGTGTTCTGTCGTAAACGGCCATGCCGCCCCGGCGCGGTCCCAGATGGGTCTGATAATCTGTTCCGAAATATAAATCAAATACGCAGTCGCCCTGTGAAGCGACGCCAAAAAAGCCTCCCATATCGTTCTCCTTTTTCTTTGCAAAATATGTTTGCCAGTTGTTTTTCCTTTCCCTGCCATTATATCACGCAGAGTGGGGAATATCCAGTATCTTACGAATCGCTTTTCATACAAAAAACCTGTTTACCTGATTGTTGCCTGACGGCAGACTTTCTTCCAATGCTATTAAGTCAAAATAGCGATGACGCGCAAGGAATTTTATATATTCATCGAACACATAAAAGTTCGAAAGCGGGTGGCGCAAAAAAGATACGCATAAAATCCATAAATTGCTTCTATTTTAAAACGTCCCCATGGTTATTGAAAATGAATTCAATATGGTATCAAAAGAAGGAATTACTACTTTGAACCGAAGTCTCTGCCTGTTTATTATTTCTCTGTATAATCCATTGCCGTCCCTGATCTGTTAAGCGAATACCTCCTTTCCCTCTGCCTTTCTGAAGTAATCCCTCGTCTTTCATGCGGGACAATTTCTGTCGGAGTGTATACATAGACATCTGTCCATCTAAGCTCGTATACAACGATTTCAGCAATGTCTCTCTGCTGAGAATTTGCCCGGTGTCATTATAATCTCTGATTATACAGACGATACAATACCAAATTTTTTCTTCTGTTTCTGCAGGTGATTTCCATCGAGTCGCTTCTTCTTGTTCAGGCAACGGCTTCAAATCACTATTTCCTATTTCTGTATTTTCTAAACGATCTAAATGATCTGTTCTATCTATGCAGAAAGAAATCTCTTCTTCTGGCAAATCTTCTATGCGCAGCCCGTTTTCATCTCGCAAAGCAAACATATAGGCCACTGTATTTTTTAGTTCACGCACATTTCCCGGCCAGCTGTACTCCTGCATCTTCTTCAAAATTTCGGCAGTCAGCATGTTTTCTTTTCCCCCTTCTCTCTGAAGAAAATAGTTTACCAGCTGCGGGATATCCTGGCGTCGACTACGCAGAGGGGGTAGATGAAGATATCCAATTTTCAGACGGTAATACAGATCTTTTCGAAAGGACCCATTTCGCACTTTCTCCTCCAGATTCTGATTGGTTGCTGCAACTACCCGAACATCCACTCGTTTTATTTCTTTACCTCCTATACGTAATACTTCCTTTTCCTGCAGTACGCGAAGCAAGCTAGTCTGCATTTTCAAAGGAATATCACCAATCTCGTCGAGGAAGATCGTACCTCCATCTGCCATCTCAAAAAGACCAATTCGTCCTCCTTTTTTTGCTCCGGTAAATGCACCGTCTTCGTAACCAAACAGTTCACTTTCCATAAGTGATTCCTGCAAAGCACTAAAATTAACTGCGATGTACGGATAATCTCTGCGCCGGGATGCACGGTGTATTGCACTGGCAAACAGCTCCTTTCCTGTTCCGCTTTCCCCTTCAATCAGAATCGTAAGTTCTGTCTGTGCCAGTCTGTTTGCCTTCCGTTTCGCTTCACAAATTTCGGGAGAAATCCCCAAAATATCATCCAGTGTGTATTTTGCGTAAAATCCCTTTTGCACCAGATCACGACTAATCTTGCGACTCTCTTTCTGAATCTTTTCGGTAGCTTTAAAAATGCATACGATGTTGTCGTTTTCAACCAAAAATACGCTTAGCAGCATATCTTCTCCACCGACATTAACCATCCACTCCTCTTTTTCTGTCTCACACCTTAGAAGAGGCAGTATTTTTTCATCCTGAATGATCTCCGCTATTTTCCATCCGGATACTGAAATATGAGGGATATGAAATAATTTGCGAAGTTTTTCATTACATACAGATACAACGGTTGTTCTCCTATTAAAGACTAAAAGTCCGTCGTCAATAGAATTGATTAAAGCAAGCAGCTTTTGACTTAAGCTGTCTGCACGCCGGTTAGCATCTCCAATACGACGAGATATACTTATTAATTTGTTTACGTAAGTATCGATATAAGTATCCAGAAGATGCAGTGGCAAGTTTAACATTTTCCACAGTTCGGCCAACGTCGCAAAGGAAAGCAAACGTGTTCCGATATCGTAAGCTTCTTTAACCGTCTCAGGGATTAAATGACCTTCTCCCATTGTGATTGCAACAGAAATCTCTTCGTTTAACTCCTTTCCGTTCCAGAAAGGAACATAATGAAACGAGTCAAATCCTATTTCTTGTAGGGAAACAATCGCATCCATAGCTGACGCTTCGGTATCATTTACAAGCAGAACTTCTGTTTGTGGAGGAATATGGACAATTGATTCGATTCTGTCAATATTTATAATCCGCTTTTCTCCAATTATTATTTTCTGTTCTGAATGAATTCTTCCTTCGCTTTTTAGCCGCTGCTCAAAAGATTCTCCGGACAGAAGCAACACGTCTGCCTCTATAAAGTCAGGAATTCCTTCCTCATACGAATAGGTCTCCATGGTTACTTCATCAGGTAAGTAGTTCTGAAGCTGTTTTTCCAGACAAATCCGTGTTGCCATGCTTCCTGTTATCAGAATCAGTTGTGGATTATTCATAATTTTCTTCTCCAGGTCTTTGCGCTTTGTTTTTTTCAGTAACGATTTTTTAATATATATTTTGGTTTGTTTTTGGCTTTCCTCGACCAATAGTATTTTTACTTCATATATTCTACCAATAATCGTCCATATTTTCCAGTTTAATTCCAAAATAAAGAAGAATTTTATCTTTTTCCATTGGCATATTTTTTGCTCACTTATTCAGAAAACAAAGAGAGGAGAAGTTTTGTTTATGATTCAATGCATAAAAAATGTCAAGGTTTTCCGTGATGGGCAATGGAAGCCGAGTGATATTTTGATTTCCGGAAGCCAAATAGAGCAGGTTGCAGATCAGATCGACTGTCGCTATGAAAAACTGATTATCATTGATGGTGAAGGCATGACAGCGATTCCCGGCTATATCGATCAACATGTCCACATTACCGGAGGCGGCGGCGAAGATGGTTTTCTTTCTCAAGTTCCTCCACTTCAGTATAGTGAACCTGTTATGGCAGGCGTCACCACCCTGGTCGGGCTTCTGGGAACGGACGGTACGACCCGAAGCATAGAAAATTTGGTTGCAAGAACCATGGCCTTTCGTGAATATGGTTTAACCGCATATTGTCTGACCGGAAATTATAGCTTTCCATCTCCAACACTGACTGGAGACGTAAAAAGAGATATTGTCTTCGTTGATCCTATCATTGGTGTCAAAATTGCCATTTCAGATCACCGTTCCAGCAATATGCCAAAAGAAGCACTGATAAAACTTGCTTCTGATGCCAGAGTGGCAGGCATGATTTCTGGCAAACCCGGCATTGTACATATTCACACCGGAAGCGGCGAAGCACAACTTGATATGCTGTTTGAAATAATCCAGGAAACAGATATTCCAATCAGCACATTCCGCCCGACACATCTGGCAGGAAAATATGATGCTGCCATCCGGTTTGCAAAATTGGGAGGATATATAGATTTCACCTGCGATCCGTCTGATATGGCCAACCGCAGTGCACTGCTTGTTCGTGCCTTACGGGAAGCACCAGACGGTACTGTAACGATCAGCACCGACAGCAATGGCAGTTTGCCAATCTGGAATGAAAAAAAGGAAGTCATCGGTATGGGGGCAGGTAACATACGGGCCCTCCATGATACTATCTGTGCGATGGTTACTCTTCAAGGCCTGCCACTTGAGGAAGCAATTCGTCCAGTGACAGAAAATGTCGCAAAAGCTCTCCATCTCTATCCTCGTAAAGGGTGCATCCGTGAAGGTGCAGATGCCGATTTGATACTTCTGGACTCCAATCTGAAAATTCACACAGTCTTTGCCAATGGCCGCTGTATGCTTCGCGAAGGCAAGATGCAGGTGAAACCGTATTTCGAAAACCTGCACTAACCGCACTCGGTTTCCGTCCTGAAAGGATAGAGTATATAACATTGTAAAAGAAAGGAGAAAAAAATGTAAAAAGGACAAGAAACACTTAATTCTAAAGGTAAATTTAAACTTCCTGATACGTGGATTGTTGTATTTATCATGGTCGTTATCGTCGCAATTTTAAGCTGGATCATTCCGGCAGGTAGTTTTGAATATGAGCAGGTAGAAGTAAATGGTACCATGCGGAATCTTGCTATCGAAGCCTCTTACCACCAGATTGATAAAGCAGAAACTACTCCTACCGGAGTGCTGGGTGTGTTCTCAGCTTTATACAGAGGATGTGTCAATGCCGCTAGCACCATTTTCATGGTGCTGACCTGCTGCTCCACTTTTCGCATTATGGTGCAAACCGGGGCATTCCATGCTGGAATTGGTACCGTGATGAAAAAGCTCGGAAAAAAGGGAATTGCGCTAATCGTAATTATGATGATAATTTTCGGTCTTTGCGGATCTGTTTTCGGCATGTTATCAGAATTGTTCGGCTTCTACCCGCTGATCGTCGGACTTGGGATTGCGCTGGGATATGATGCAATGCTCGGCTTTGCAGTTCTCGCACTAGGTGAATACATCGGTTTCACCGCCGGTACGCTAAATCCTTATAATGTTGCCATTTCTCAAGGTATTTCTCAGGTTGCCATGTATTCCAATCTATCTTACCGCTGGTTTTCTTTCGCTGTATTGATGACTGTTGTTATTGCTTATGTTCTGTGGTATGGTGCAAGAATAAAAAAAGATCCATCAAAATCCATCATGCGTGGCATTCCAAATATGCACGCTCTTAGCGAAAATGGAATAAACGAATACAAGATGGATAAGAAATCGGTGCTAGTTCTCATTGACCTCGGTATTGTATTGGTTGTTCTAGCAATTGGTCTGCTGAAATATGGATGGGGCAACAGCCAGTTGTGCGGCTTATTTATTCTGATGTCAGTTGTTGCAGCTGTGATCTGTGGCTGAGCGGACAGAAATATGTAGATGAATTTGTAAATGGCGTCAAAGGCATGGCATGGGGTGCCCTCATTGCAGGATTATCAGCCGCAATTTTGGTTGTAATGAACGATGCCGTCATCACAGACACAATTATTAATTTTTTAGCAAATCTGTTGAAAAATGCACCTTCCGCAATTTCGGCGCAGCTAATGTTAATTGTGCAGACGCTGATCAACTTACCGATTTCATCTGCTACAGGGCAAGCTGCTGTTACTATGCCTATTATGGCACCTTTAGCAGATGCTCTTGGTTTATCACGCGATGCGGCTTGTTTGATTTTCCAGTTTGGCGATGGTCTTTCTAATCTGTTATGGCCTACTTCAAACATCGTTGTTGTCTGTGGCCTGGCCGATATTCCTTATCAGAAATGGCTTAAGTGGTTTATGCCTTTGTTTTTCATACTGCTGGCAGTTCAAATGCTGCTGGTTGCCGGACATGTTGCACTAGGACTGGCATAGCCTCATTGCCTGGATAAACGGATTGCTTTTAAGAATAGTATAGAAGAGAACAGGGTTCCAGAAAATGTGGAGCCCTGTTTCCTTATCAAAATCCATCTAATGATTGAAAGATTGTATTCATTGTCACAATACAACTTCCGCAAGCCTTCTGTAGTCAATTTAAGTGCCATCGTATCGGTCTTGCCCAAGTGATATTCAACAATGTAACAGCTGATCGAGCAGCGGCACATACTGCTGCAGATGGATTTCACGAAAAGTTGAATGCCATAATTAATAAGCGGATGAAAAAGATATCGGCAGGAAAAGTGATACGGTGTGACATTCCTGCTACACTGTGCACCTTTCCATTTTTATGCATCATCACACCAAACAGAATCTAAATGTTCAATGTGATCATATTACATATAAGGACAAATGTTTCGGCAATTTTCTTCTTCATATTTCCTTCTGATATGGGGATTTTTTCGGCACCGCCGGGTGTCCTGCAGAAATCCAGCGTACATATTCCAATTGCATAATCTTCTTTCAGCCTTTTTTCTGTCACCGGATATAAATCCCACCGTCAGCCGCCATTTCCACCGTAGATGCGAAGAAGCCTTCCATCAGCCGGATCAGCCAGGTAAGATCCTTCACGCCGGCTGTTTCGTATGCCGAGTGCATGGCCAGCTGCGGCAGTCCGATGTCGGCAGAAGTGACCGGCACCTGCGCCGTGGAAATATTTCCGAGGGTAGATCCGCCGGGCGAATCCGACCGGTTGGTAAAGACCTGCTGCGGCACGTCCGCCTTGTCACACAGGAGGCGCACCACTGCAGAGGAAAGACCATCTGATGTGTAGTTCTGGTTTCCGCTGAATTTCAGCACAACACCTTCGTTCATACGCGGCCGGTTGACCGGATCCGCCTTTTCTCCCCGGTTGGGATGGACTGCATGGGCATTGTCTGCAGACAGCAGAAAGCTTCCGGCGATCTGCCGCAGATAATCCTCTTCCTTCCATCCTCCTGCTGATTCCATATTCTGGCTGATCCTGCGCAGTGTATCCTTCAGGAACGTGGAGGCAGCGCCCTGCCGTGTTCCGCTCCCCACTTCCTCATTGTCCAGCACACAGTGCACACAGACATTCTCACTGTTTCCCGCAGCCAGAATTCCCTGCAGAGATGCAAAGACACACTCCAGATCATCCAGGCGCGGGCTGGAGACGTACTGACTGTCAGCACCCCAGATGCTGCCCTTCTGCCGGTTATATACATATAAATCGGAGGAAATGATGTCTGCAGCAGACGCCCCCGCAGCCTCTGCCAGAATTTCCGGAAGCGCAGATTTTGCGCCGTCATCACCGAAAAGCGGCAGCAGATCCGTCTGCGAATTGAAGACAAACCCCTGGTTGGCCTCCCGGTTCATATGGATCGCAAGACTGGGGATCAGTACCAGATCCCGGTTCACATTGACAGGAACTGTCCGCAGCACGGTCTGTCCGTCTTTCATTTCCCGCACAGTCAGACGGCCCGCCACCGACAGCGGCCGGTCCAGCCAGGTGGAGTGGATCATGCCTCCGTATTTTTCTGTATTGAGCCGGATATAGCAGCCTTCTGCCCCCAGCGCCGGATTTTCTTTCACACGCAGCGCCGGAGAATCGCTATGACTGGCGATAATCTGAAATCCCCGGAATTCCCGGTTCTCCGGCATGCGAAACGCGATCAGAGAAGAATCATTCCGCGTCACATAATAGGCGCCGCCCGCCTGCAGTTTCCATGGATTCTGTTCCTGCAGACGGCAGAAACCTGCCACCTCCAGATCATTTTTCATATTCTCCACAGCCTGATAGCTGCAGGGACTCTTTTCAATAAAATCGAGCAGCTTCTCCGCATTGCGCCGATATTCCTCCATTTCCGTTCCTCCTGTTCGGTTCTGCCTTATTCCGTCAGGTACGCCTTCAGCAGTTCGTACGTGTTTTCGATGCCCTGCACATGGGTCCGCTCATAGCCGTGGGATGCGTAGACTCCCGGTCCGATGACGCTGTGGCGCAGGTTATGGCCTGCTTTCAGGGTCACGTCCACGTCGGAAGCATAATGCGGGTATACGTCCACCGCAAACTGCAGCCCGTGGGCCTGGGCCAGCTGGATCAGGCGGGTGGTGAGGTCATAATCATATGGTCCCACCGAGTCCTTGGCGCAGATGGAAACCATGGTCTCATCGCATTTCAGGCCTTTCCCGACGCAGCCCATATCCACGGAGATCATCTCACCCACGTCCTCCGGAATGTCTGCCGCGCCGCCGTGTCCCACCTCTTCATAGGAGGTGAAATCCAGATATACCCTGCGTTTCGGCTTCGTGCCGGTTTCATAGAAGTAACGGGCCAACCCCAGCAGGATTCCGCTGCAAAGCTTGTCGTCCAGGAACCGGCTCTTGAGAAATCCGCTTTCGGTCAGCACGGTCCGCGGGTCGCAGGTCACGAAATCGCCGTTCATGATGCCCAGCTTTTCCACGTCTTCCGCCGTCTTTACCAGTTCGTCCAGCACCAGTTCCACCGTGTCGAAGGTCCGCAAGGTCTCGCTGTACTTGCCGTTGACATGAATGGAAGCGTCAATCAGCTGAATGGTGCCGCTGTATTTCCTTCCGTCCCGGGTGTGAACCGTGCAGTTCTCGCACTCCACGTTGTTGGCA
>JALEHL010000019.1 GCA_022770665.1 Bacillota bacterium | reverse complement strand
GTAGCCCCAGGCGGAGTTGAAGCCGACAAACTCGCCGAAGCCTTCCCGGGCGTAGCTGTAGACGCCGTTGGTCAGGTCTGGCCTTACCCGGTTGAGGCCGAAGAAGCACATCATCAGGCCGAACATGCCGATGCCGCAGATGGCCCAGCCGATGAGGACACTGCCGGTGTGTGCGCCGCTGGCTGCCATGTCTCCTGCGGTGGTGAAGATGCCGCCGCCGATGGTGGAGCCGATGATCATGGCGGTGAGTTTCGTGAAACTGAGGGACTCGTCCTGCGGAATCTGCGGACCGTCATGCAATGGACCGTCTTGCAATGGACCGCCCGGGCCGCCGTTGTGATTGGAATCATTCATAAGAAACCTCCATAAGTAAATGCTTTCAGCAAACTGTATGGGGGATAGTATGCCCTGGGTGCAGCGGGTTTATTCTTTCTGAATGAAAGCTGCCTGTGCAGGACTTCCGGTGCGGAAATGTTTTTTTGCAAGGATGTCTTGCAGACCACTATATGTAGTGATATAATATTTTCTGCTACAAAACATATTGTATAAATTTAATTTTTTGAACATAAAAGGAGGAGAACCATGCCGGTGGGAGAGATCAGCACGAATGCCATGACCGTACTGGAAAAGCGGTATCTGGCGAAAGATGAAAACGGCGATCTGACGGAAAATGTGGAAGGAATGTTCCGCAGAGTGGCGGACACGATCGCATCTGCGGATGCAAATTATGATAATACAGCGGATATCAGCAAGCTCAGTGATGAGTTCTATGAAATGATGACGGAGCTTCGGTTCCTGCCGAATTCGCCGACGCTGATGAATGCAGGCCGGACACTGGGACAGCTTTCTGCCTGCTTTGTGTTGCCGGTGGAAGACAGCATGGAAGGAATTTTTGACTCCGTGAAGAACGCGGCGCTGATCCATAAATCCGGCGGCGGCACAGGCTTTTCCTTTTCCCGGCTGCGGCAGAGCGGCTCTGCAGTACGCAGCACCGGCGGTGTAGCCAGCGGCCCGATCAGCTTCATGAAAGTGTTCAATGCGGCCACGGAAGCCGTGAAGCAAGGAGGAACCAGAAGAGGAGCAAACATGGGGGTTCTCCGGATCGATCATCCGGACATCCTGGATTTCATCAACTGTAAGGCAGATAACAAGGAAATCACCAATTTCAATATCAGTGTGGGCATTACGGAAGCCTTCATGGAGGCGGTGGAAAACCACAGCGATTACGATCTGATCGATCCGAAGACGAAACAGGCTGTCGGGCATCTGAGTGCGGAGAAAGTTTTTGATATGATCGTTGATCATGCGTGGAAGAACGGGGAACCGGGCATCATCTTCCTGGATCGTCTGAACCGGGATAACGTGATTCCGACCATGGGTGAGATCGAAAGCACCAATCCGTGCGGCGAGCAGCCGCTGCTGCCGTATGAGAGCTGCAACCTGGGATCGATCAATCTGGTGAAGATGCTGCGGAAGACACTGATCGGCTATGAATTTGACTTTGGCCTGCTGGGAGAAACCGTGGAAAAGGCTGTCCACTTCCTTGACAATGTCATCGATGTAAACAATTACCCACTGGAGAAGATTGCGGAAACGACTCGCGCTTCCCGAAAGATCGGGCTGGGCATCATGGGCTGGGCTGACGCGCTTCTGATGCTGGGCATTCCGTACAATTCGGACGAGGCAGTGGAACTTGCAGAACGGGTCATGGGATATATTGAAAATACAGGACATGCAGCGAGCGCGAAACTGGCAGAACAGCGCGGCACCTTCCCGCTGTTTACGGTCAGCACCATGAAGGACGGCGTCGATATGCGCAATGCCACCGTGACTACGATCGCTCCGACCGGAACTTTGTCTATCATTGCAGGCTGCTCCTCCGGCGTGGAGCCGGTCTTCGCCTATGCCTTCATCCGAAATATCATGGACGGCACGGAAATGATCGAAGTCAACCCGGTTCTGACGGAAAAGCTGAAGGAACTGGGATTATATAACGACCGGATTCTTCGCAAAATCGTGAAAGAAGGTACCATTGCTCACGTCGAGGAGATTCCAGAAGAAGTACGCCGCGTGTTCGTCTGTGCCCACGATATTGAACCGGTCGATCATATCCGCATGCAGGCTGCCTTCCAGCGGCATACGGACAATGCGGTGTCCAAAACCGTCAACTTCCCGAAGGAAGCCACCCGAAGCGAGGTGCGCGATGTCTATATGCTGGCTTATAAAGAAGGCTGCAAGGGCGTGACCATCTACCGTGACGGCAGCCGGGAAGAACAGGTGCTGAATATCGGGCAGGTGAACCATGAGAATGGAAAAACCGGAGCACCATCGCCTTGGAATTCTGCAAACCTTCCGGGATACGGCCATATCGAGCCCCGTCCGCGTCCGGACGTGACCCGCGGATTTACGGAAAAGGTAAAGATCGGCTGCGGGAGTCTGTATGTTACGGTTAATTATGATGAAAACGGAATCTGTGAAGTCTTTACCAGCACCGGAAAGGCCGGCGGCTGTCCGAGCCAGAGCGAAGCGACGGCCCGGCTGGTTTCCGTGGCGCTGCGCAGCGGCATTTCCATCAACGAAGTCTATGACCAGCTGAAAGGGATCCGCTGCCCGTCCACGATCCGTCAGCAGGGCATGAGCTGCACATCCTGTCCGGACGCCATCGCCAAGGTGGTGATGAAAGTATCGCGGCTCATCGAAGATCAGCCGAAAGAAAAAGCAGCGCCCGCTGTAAAACCAGAAAAAAAGCTTCCGGCACAGGCGGCCGATGTCCCGTCTTCGGCCAGTGAAATCCATGCCTGCCCGGAATGCGGCAGCGTGGTAGAACATGAAGGCGGCTGCGTCATCTGCAGAAACTGCGGATTCTCCAAATGCGGCTGATGAATAATTATTTGAGTCTGAACCAAGTAGGGGATGTCGCGTTAACGGAAAATAACCGTTCATGCGACATCCCCATTTTATTGTATTTCTATATTCTTTCTGCACTTCTGTGCATGGATCGCCCGTTCATCCGCTGATCCCGGGTGCATCCCGGGATCCGCTTAACCATTTCTGGAAATTTTGCATTTCAGGTTAACCGATTCCGGCTTCTGCCGCCGCTGCCGTTTCTTTTTTTAACCGTCTGGCCGAAAAAGATGCAAACTGGTTAACTTTTTTGGCTCTTTTCGCGGCGCACGGCACCCGCCGGCCTCCGTTTTTCCCATTCACGTTAACCCATTTTTTCGTTTTTGCAAATTCGGTTAACTCCGTTCACTGCGTTCACGCATGGAACCGGGCGCACCATTTGCCTGGCCGGAAACAGATGAGGTAGGGAGCGGCGTAGCCGCCGCGATCGGCATGGACAAATATGCGTGTCTGATGGCGAAGCACGGAGCAGATGCTGTCAGCGACACTCTGGAAAAAGCCTGTGACCGGGCTTACTACCTGAGGATGCTGCGTAAATCTATTCTTATGCAGTCAACAACGGGGAGATCAGGCTTTTTGATCAGAAATAGAGGGAATGGACATGGAAAGAATCGATAAACAGCTGGGGTTTGTGGAAACCTTTGAAAATGAAGCAAAGAAGCTTTAAGAAGCTTTGACATGGAAACAGAGCATAGCAAAACCCGGCTGTTTACGAACGCCGGGTTTTGTGTTAAAATAAAGTGTTAGCGCATGCTGAGACCCTGTCGTGAGGCAGGGCAGCCACTGCACTATGAATTTCGAAAGGAGCATGAGGAATATGATTCAGCTAGATGCGATCAAAACCGAAATTCCGGCCCTGCGGCCGATTCTGACGGAAGTCGGTGAATCTCTTTGACCTGGCGAAACTGAGAGCCGAATTAGAGAGAACCAGCCGGGAGATCGAGCAGGAGGATTTCTGGAATAATTTAGAATATGCGCAGAAAGTCATGCGCGAAAAGAAGAATATGGAAGATACCCTGGCCGAGTATGAAGGCCTGGAGAAGAACCTGAACGACGTGAGCGAGCTGATCGAGCTGGCAGAGATGGAAGAAGAGGGCGGCGCCAGCCAGGAGGAACTGGCGGGCATGACCGAAGAAATCGAGGAACTCTTCGCCGGATTCAAGGAACATCTGGAAGAGATGCGGTTGCGGACGCTGCTGACGGGGAAATACGATCACTGCAATGCCATTGTTTCCATCCACGCAGGAACCGGCGGTGTGGACGCCATGGACTGGGCGGAAATGCTGCTGCGGATGTACACCCGCTGGTGTGAGAAAAAGGGATATACCGTAAAGATGCTGGACCTGCAGGACGATACGGAAGCCGGCATCAAGAGCGCCACTTTCCTGGCAGAGGGAGAAAATGCCTACGGATATCTGAAAAATGAGAAAGGGGTTCACCGTCTGGTGCGGATCTCGCCGTTTAATGCGGCAGGAAAGCGGCAGACATCGTTCGCCATGCTGGAAGTGACACCGGAACTGGACGATGAGATCCATGTGGATATCGATCCGGAAGATCTGCGGATCGACACCTACCGAAGCAGCGGTGCAGGCGGTCAGCACGTAAACAAGACGGATTCGGCCATCCGGATCACGCACCTGCCGACCAATATCGTGGTCACCTGCCAGAATGAGCGAAGTCAGCACCAGAACAAGGAAATGGCGATGAAGATTTTAAAGGCCAAGCTGACGGAGCTGGCCGAACAGGAGCACAAGGAGAATCTGAAAGAGCTCAAGGGAGATTATTCCATGAACACCTGGGGATCCCAGATCCGTTCTTATGTCTTCCAGCCGTATACCATGGTGAAGGATCACCGGACCGGGGCGGAGACCAGCAATGTGCAGTCCGTCATGGACGGCAATCTCGACTATTTTATCAATGAGAAACTGAAATTCAAGGAAGAGTAAACAGAATATGGACATCATACAGAAACTTGCAGCAGAATTTAAAGTAAAGATATCTCAGGTGGAAAACACCGTGCAGCTCATCGATGAGGGAAACACCATTCCGTTTATCGCCCGGTACAGAAAGGAGGTGACCGGCGGTCTTACCGATGTGGTTCTCCGTGATCTGGACGAACGGCTGAAGTACCTGCGGAATCTGGAAGAGAGAAAAGAAGAAGTGATTCGCCTCATCGAGGAGCAGGGAAAGCTGACGGAAGACCTGAAGGCGGAGATCCTGAAGGCAGAAGTGCTCCAGAGAGTAGAGGACCTGTATAAGCCGTTCAAACAGAAAAAAGCCACCCGTGCATCCAAAGCACGGGAAAAGGGACTGGAACCGCTGGCCATGATCATCTACGCCCAGCTGCTGAGCAGCGGCACGCCGGAAGACGTCGCGGCAGCCTATATCAGCCCGGAGAAAGAGGTTAATTCGGCAGAAGATGCTTTGCAGGGGGCCTGCGATATCATCGCCGAAATGATCGCCGACGATCCGGACCTGACCCAGGAGGTACGGGATACGACCTTTGCTTCCGGCCTCATCGTCACCGAGGCCACAGATCCGGAGGAGAAAACGGTCTATGAGATGTACTATGATCATCAGGAAGCGCTGGCGAAAATCCCGAATCACCGGGTGCTGGCCATCAACCGGGGGGAAAAGGAAAAGAAGCTGAAGGTGAAGGTGAGCGTGGATGCGGAGAAAATTCACCATCTCATCGGCAGGACGGTGCTGAAAAACGAGCGGAGTATTTTTTACGGATTGCTGCAGGAGACCATCGCGGATGCCTATAAGCGGCTGATGGCACCGTCCATCGAGCGTGAAATGCGAAACAGTCTGACGGAGCGGGCCGAGGCGGAAGCCGTGAAGATCTTCGCGAAGAACACCGAGAATCTGCTGATGGCACCACCGGTCAAGGGGAAAAAGGTCATCGCCATCGACCCGGGCTACCGGACCGGCTGCAAGGTGGCTGTGCTGGATGAGACCGGCAAGCTGAAGGCGTACACCACGGTGTATCCGACGGAGCCGAAGAAGGATATCGCTGGCACAGAAGCGGTCCTGAAGAAATTAGTGGAAAAATTCCATACAGATATTATCGTCATCGGTAACGGTACCGGTTCCCGGGAAACGGAGGAAGTGGTGGCGGGCTTTATTAAAAAGAACGGCTATCCGATCCAGTATACCATCGTCAACGAGGCGGGGGCGTCGGTCTATTCCGCATCCAAGCTGGCGACGGAAGAATATCCGGACCTGGACGTGACTACCAGAGGTGCCATGTCGCTGGGGCGTCGGCTGCAGGATCCGCTGGCAGAGCTGGTAAAGATCGATCCGAAGAGTATCGGCGTAGGTCAGTACCAGCATGACATTAACCAGAAGCTGCTGGAGGGTGCTCTGACCAGCGTGGTGGAAGACTGTGTGAACCGGGTCGGCGTGGATCTCAATACAGCATCCCCGTCGCTGCTGTCTTACATTGCCGGTATCAACATGGGTATCGCAAAGAATATTGTGGCTTACCGGGAGGAGCACGGACGGTTCGAAAACCGCAAAGAACTGATGAAGGTGCCCAAACTGGGGGAGAAGGCCTTCGGCCAGTGTGCAGGTTTTCTCCGGATCCAGGACGGTACAGAACCGCTGGATGCCACTTCTGTACATCCGGAGTCTTATGCTGCCGCACGTTCCATGATGGAAAAGCTGGATGTGGATCCGGCATCCATCCGCAGCGGCGGCGACGCGTCCATCGAAAAGAAGATTAAAAAAGCATATCCAGCCAAATCATTTGCCCAGAGCGTTTCCCGTCTGGCAGAGGAGATCGGAATCGGCGAACTGACCCTGAGGGACATCATTGAAGAAATGAAGAAACCGGCCAGAGATCCCCGCGAGGATGCGCCGCCGGTGGTATTCCGCAACGATGTGAAGAATTTCGAAGATCTGAAGATCGATATGGAACTGACCGGGACCGTCCGCAATGTGGTGGACTTCGGCGCATTCGTGGACATTGGCGTGAAAAACGACGGCCTCGTTCATATATCGCAGTTAAGCGATAAGTATGTGAAACACCCGATGGACGTGGTTTCTGTAGGCGACACAGTGAAGGTGAAGATCATCTCCATCGACTACGATAAGAAGAAAGTTGGCCTGACCATGCGCCTGTAATCTCCGGGCGAAACTATTTTGAGAGGAAATCAAGAATGCTGAAATATATTTTGTTTGACTTCGACGGGACGCTGGTGAACACCAACGACGTGATCATCGCGTCCTGGCAGCACACCTACCGGACCTATCTGGGCCACGAAGCACCGGTGGAACATATCACCGCCTGTTTCGGCGAGCCGCTGCTGTTGACCATGGAGCGGGAGTTTCCGGGCGTGCCGCCGGAAGAGTCTGCTGAAGTGTACCGGAACTACCAGAAGGAGCATGCAGATCAGCTGGTGACCATTTTCCCGGGGGTGAAAGAAATGCTGCAGGAGCTGAGGGAAAAGGGATACATCCTGGGCATTGTCACATCGCGTACCCGGGAGTCGGCACTGCGCTATATGAACATGTTTGGCATCACATCGCTGTTTGACGATATGATCACCTGTGAGGATACGACCGTCCATAAACCCAATCCGGAGCCGCTGCTGCTGGGACTTTCCAAGCTGGGGGCATTACCGGAAGAGTCGGTCATGATCGGAGACAGTCCGTTTGACATCAAGTGCGCCAACAATGCGGGGGTACGTGCGGTCATGGTTGACTGGAGAATCACCTGCGATGACACATCGCCGATTGACGATGCGGTGGCGGATTATCATGTAAAGCAGCCGGAGGACCTGGTGAAACTGGCGGAAGAACTGTAAAGAAGACAGCGAGGATAGATTATGCTGCATATGCATTATGGCAGGGAGAGCCTGGACAGGGAAAAGTTCATATTCGACAGGATCCGGTGCGATATGACAGACAGGCAGAATGCGTCTGCGGACGGGAACGGGCAGCGTATCATTCTGCTGGTTCCGGATCAGTATACGCTGGAGGCAGAGCAGCAGGCCTTCCGGCATCTGCAGGTGCGGGGCCTTATGAATGTGGAGGTGCTCTCCATGTCCCGCCTGGGAAGCCGGCTTCTCAGTGAACTGGGAGGAAGCAGACAGACCTTTATCGATAAATACGGCAGGCATATGATCCTTGCCCGCGTGGCCCGGGAAAACCGTGAGAAACTGCAGGTCTTCCGGGGGCTGGAGGGGAGCAGCGCATTTATTGAAAATGTAAATAATTTTATTTCGGAGATGAAACAGTACAACTGCGGCATCGGGGAGCTGGATTCCATGGTGTCCGAAACAGAAGAAGGATCCTACACGCGCAGAAAACTGGAGGATCTGAAACTGCTGTACAGCTGCTATGAGGAGGAAATCCGGGGAAAATATACAGATTCCGAAGATTATATTGATTTATATCTTCGCAAAATCCATCAGTCGGACTTTCTGCGGGGCAGTCAGATATGGGTGTACGGATTTGACAGTTTTGCGCCGAAAGCTCTGTCTGTGCTAGGACAGCTGATGGGACGTGCAGCCGAGGTGCATGTTGTACTCACCTGGGATTCAGGAGGGCGTGATCATGAAATTTTCACTCTGACCGGTCTGGTAATGGACAATCTGCAGAGGGAGGCAGACGCCGCGGGGATTCCGTCTTCCAGGGAGGAAATTCCCAAACGGTACGAAAGAAACCGTGCTGCCCGCGGTCTGGTCCACCTGGAGCGTGAGCTGTATGCAATGCCTGCACGCAGGGAAGACGACTGCGCCGGAATCACCCTTACGGCTGCGGCTGGCATCTATAATGAGGCGGAGAGTGCAGCGGCATATGTACTCCATCTGGTTCGGGACTGCGGATTGCGATATCGGGATATCCGGCTGGTCTGCAACGATCAGGAAATCCGTGGCCCTGTTGTAGAACGGATTTTTCAGGAATATGGCATACCCGTTTTCTGCGACAGAAAGCGGGACATTCTCTCCAGCCCTGTCATTCAGTATCTTCTGTCTCTGCTGAACACAGTGGCAGAAAGCTGCAGAACGGAAGATCTCATGCAGGTTCTGAAGTCCGGTTTCGGAGATCTGACACGGGAAGAGGTGACGGACCTGGAGAATTATGCAATACGGTACAGGATCCGGTATACCATGTGGAAGCGTCCGTTTACGAAGGGGGCTGCGGAATATGGCGAAGAAGAGCTTGCCCGTTTGGAACAGCTGCGGCAGAAGGCAATGGAGCCCCTGGAAGCGCTGGAGGTGCAGATGCGGTGTGAAGGCGGAGATCTGCTTACGATGGAAGGATTTATTTCCCGGTTTTACAGGTTCCTTTATGATACCGTGAATCTTCCGGATAAAATTCTGGACTTCATCGCAAGCCAGGAGGAACTGAGAAGAATGGATCTGGCGGAAGAAACAGGGCAGATATGGAATAAAACAGTGGGAATTCTCGATCAGATGGCAGAAATCATGGGAAGTGAACCGTTTGACCTGAAGCTGTTCCGCGACATTTTTCAGGTGGGCCTTTCCCAGGTGGAAATCGGCGTGCTGCCGCCGACTCGGGACGGACTTCTCATGGGAACGATGCAGAGGACCAGAATGAGTCATGTGCGGGCTCTTGTGGCAGTGGGGGTGAATGAAGGCATTCTGCCGCAGGAAAAAACGGAGCCCGGGCTGTTCAGTTCGGAAGAGAAGGAGCTGTTTCGCAGCCACGGAACGGAACTGTGTAAAGTTGATTCGGTGATGCTGATGGAAGAACGCCTGGCGATTTACCGGAATCTTTCCAGCACAGAGGAATATCTGTGGCTGAGCTGCAGTCTGTCCGATGAAGAAGGAAAAGAATGCCGTCCCTCTTCTGTCTTTCTGAAAATCCAGGAGCTGTTTCCGAAGCTGCAGGTGCAGCGCGATGTGCTCAATTCGGGGGAAGTGCTTCCGCTGGTACACGGCGGAGTCAGCAGTCTGCGCCATCTGACAGAAGCGCTGCAGGAGGCGGCTTCTGAAGAAGAAATCGATGGAACGTGGAAAGAAACGTTCGCCTGGTATCAGGAAAACCGGAAAGAGGAACTGGGGATCATTCGCAGCGGGCTGGCATTTACCAACCGGCAGGAAAGTCTGGGACAGGCAGCAGCTAGGCAGCTTTTTCTGAAAAATCCGGAAGGTGCATATTCCCTTAGCCCGTCCAGACTGGAGCGATTCTCCCGCTGTCCGTTTTCCCATTTCGTTTCCTATGGGCTGCGGCCGGAAGAACGTCGGATCTTTCAGGTGGCGCCCCGGGAAATCGGCGATATCTATCATGAGTGCCTGATGACCCTGACCAGAGCACTGACCAGGCCGGATCTGGATGTAACCCATCCGTTATCGCCGTGGATGACCATTACAAGGCAGGAGTGCGGCGAGCTGGTCAGGCAGACCGCCAAGCAGCAGATGGAGCAGTATCGGGACGGCCTGTTTCAGCAGGGAAAGGAGGAATCCTACCGAAGCCGGCGAATCTGTGAAATCTGCGAAAAAGCATGCTGGGCTGTGGTCGAGCAGGTGCGGGCCGGCCAGATCGAAACGAGCCAGTTCGAAGTTCCGTTCCGGCGAGGCGGGGAAATCCCTCCCATTACTGTCAGAGCCGGAAACGAAACGGTATACATTGAAGGAAAAATCGACCGGGTGGATTACCTTCCGGGAAACCGGGTGAAAATCATTGATTACAAGACCGGAAACGAGAAATTCAGCGCCGAGGAGGCCCGGGAAGGATACCGTCTTCAGCTGATGCTGTATCTGCAGGCAGCCTGTGAGCAAGGACGGAAGCCGGCCGGAATTTTCTATTTCCATATCTCAGAACCTATGGCGGATGCAACAGGAAAAGAGTGGAACAGTGAGGATCTGGCCCGGGAGATCCGAAAAAATTTCAAACTCAACGGCGTCATGATTGATGATCCGGAAATCATCCGGAGTATCGCCGGCGATTTTTCCGGCTACTCAGAAATTGTACCGCTGCGGGCCGGAAAAGAAAAAATTACCGAAACCGGGAAAGGAAGCCTCCTCAGCGAGGAATCCTTCGAAAATCTGCGGGAAGAGGTGGCGAAAAAAACGGTGGAGATCTGCCGGAGCCTGACAGAAGGAGAAATTGCCATCCACCCGATGAAAACGAAAGAACGATCCGCCTGCACGTATTGCGAGTATATGGGAATCTGCCGGTTTGATACCGTGTTCGACGGATGCAGCTACAACATGATTGACACAAAGAAAGAAAACGGAAAGGAGAAACTGAAATGAGTACACCTACACCTCATATTTCTGCAAAACCTGGCGATTTTGCCAAAACTGTTCTGATGCCGGGTGACCCGCTTCGGGCAAAGTTCATTGCTGACACGTTCTTTGAGGATGCTGTGCTGGTGAACAATGTGCGTGGTATTCAGGGCTACACCGGAACTTACAATGGAAAAAAAGTGTCCGTGATGGCATCGGGCATGGGCATGCCGTCCATCGGAATCTATTCTTATGAGCTGTATCACTTTTATGATGTGGAGAACATTATCCGCGTCGGAACCGCCGGTGTCGTAGATCCGTCGCTGAAGGTGCGGGATGTGGTTTTCGGCATGGGTGCCTGCACCAGCTCCAGCTATCAGAATCAGTTCCAGATCCCGGGCCATTTCGCGCCGATCTGCTCTTTTGAACTTCTGAGCCGGGCGGTGGAAACAGCCAAAAAGATGGGAGTAGATCCGAAAGTGGGAAATCTGTATTCCTCAGACTGTTTCTATGACGAAAGCATGCCGCTGGGAATCTGGCAGAAAATGGGCGTACTGGCAGTCGAAATGGAAGCGGCGGCGCTGTATATGAATGCAGCCAGAGCAGGGAAGAATGCACTGGCCATCTGCACGATTTCCGATAATCCGTTTACCGGAGAAGAAACTACAGCAGAAGAACGACAGCAGACATTTACGACGATGATGAAAATCGCTCTGGAAATCGCATAAAGCAGAAAATCAATGGATTTCTCCCGCAAGGGAGAATCCTTTTTTTGCAGCAATTACAGCAATGATCTCGTTGATGACAGCGGCTGCGGCGATGGTTCCCTGCACGATTTCCGCAAGAACCGGCTGCGGAGCGGCAAGCACGCTGCAGAGAATGGAAGTGAAAACCAGAGAAACGCCGGAATGGGGCAGCAGGGTCAGACCGAGGTATTTCTGAACGGTTTCCGGCATGCCGCAGGCTTTTGCACCGAATCTGGCACCGAAATACTTGCCGCAGAAACGTGCAGTGATGTATACGAACGTATAAAGTCCTGCACCGAAAATCAGATGATAGTCCAGCGGTGCTCCCAGATCGACAATTGCTGCGAGAAGGCTCACTGCAAGGAAAGGATGAAACCAGCTTTCCAGCTGCTGCAGCTGTGCATCTTCGAGCATATTGGAAAAAACGGCAGAAAAAGATACACCCATCAGCATATAGTTCAAGGTGATGCCTGTGAAGACATACTGATTGAGAAGGGTCCCTGCTCCCATAGTCAGTGTAATGCCTGCAAGGAGAACACCCAGAACAGATCCTCTGCACTTCGTTTTTTTCAGAAGCAGCCCGGCCGGAAATCCCGTTGCAATGCCAATCAGGATCGGAAGGAAAATCATGACAGGAATCATATACAGGGGTACTGCACCGCCGGAGACTGCGCGGGCGATAAAGGAATTGACCGTAAAGAAGACAGCGATTCCCATAATGTCATCCAGAACGGCCATAGGAAGAAGTGTGTCGGTCACAGGGCCTTTTGTATGGAATTCCTGGACGATCGATAAGGCCGGCGCAGGGGCTGTGGCCAGTGCGATTCCACCGAACGCGGGAGCTAGATAAAGCGGAATGCCGGCAGCTGCAAACACAGCGGCAAAGGTCAGGGATACCAGCGTAAAAGTGCCCAGGAGCTGTGCCAGAGTTGTGATCACCAGCGCCTTTCCGGATGTCCGGATCTTTTTCCAGATCAGCTCGGTTCCAAGCATCAGCCCAAAAGCGCACTGCATCCAGGAAATGATTTGTTTATACCACCCCGCTTCCAGCAGTGACTGCGGGAGCAGCTGCAGCGCATGAGGGCCGAAAATCATGCCGGCAATCAGTCAGCCGAGAATTGCAGGCATTTTCAGACGTGTAATGAGCTTGCTGAAAACGGCGGCAGCAGCCAGAGTGATCATCCAGCGAAGAACAATCTCCATGCTACATCACCCCCTGTTTCAGAATTCCATACAGAAAAATATGCAGTGCCGTTCTGCAGGCACTTTCGTATTGCTCCAGATCAGCGGGTGCATCCTGCATGGTTCGGATTCCTGCGTTAAAAAAGTCCTGAAAGATCTGGAAGATTCGGATAATTTCCTCACTGTCCAGATCAGGCTGAAGCGCTTTTCCGTGCAAAATCTTGCGCATGACTTCTGCATTGAAATGATCCAAAACGGATTTTTTTGATAAAATCTTTTCTTTCAGACTGGCGGGCGGTGTCATGACAGCCGAACAGAACAGACTGGCGGCATCTGGATGATTGCGGAACCAGATCATCTGCAGATCGAAATATGCGGTCAGAAGATCCTGGGCGGTTGCTGCTTCTGTCTCCTGCAGGCGGGCGGACAGATAGTCCGTCAGATCCTGAAAGCATTTTTCCACACAGCTCAGATACAGATCTTCCTTCGAGGAAAAGTAATAATAAATGATGCCTTTTGATATGTTTCCATTCTGGCAGATTGCATTGACAGAGCCGGCATCGAACCCGCGCTGCGCGAATTCGGCAAACGCGCAGCGGAGCACATTCTGCCGGGTAAGTTCATTTTTTTCTTCCCGCTTCATGAGGAATCGTTTTCCTCCCGTTCTTCTCGGATATTAATTCGTCAGTAATCATACCATAAAACGGACTATATGGTTAATTATTTAAGAGCATGAAACGAAAAAAGAGAATTAATTTCGGATAAAAATACAACCCGCAGACTGCAGACATAGTGTATAATATAAAATACCGACAGAAACATGCGGGCAAGCATGCAGACAGGGAGGAAGAACATGAAGATCAGAACATTTAAGGTTGAACAGTGGATGAACGAATATGAAAATGATGCAGTCTATAATCTGGGGGAAACATGTATCGATTCGCTGAAAGTGGGAGAACTGCTGGAACTCTGCGGAAAGGATCCGGAGGAATATCTGAAGGGACTGGCAGATGTCCGGCTTACTTACGGAGATATTTACGGCTCTCCGGGGTTCCTGAAGGGCGTTGCCGGACTGTATGAAAACCTGAAGCCGGATCAGGTGATCCCGACGCACGGTGCAGTGGGCGCCAACAACATGGTGATCACTACGCTGATCGAGGAAGGAGACAATATGGTCTCAGTCATGCCGACCTATCAGCAGCATTATTCCATTCCGGAGTCGATCGGCGCGGAAGTAAGAATCCTGCAGCTGAAACCGGAGAATCATTTCCTGCCTGATCTGGACGAGCTGCGGCAGATGGTGGATGAACATACGAAAATGATCACAGTAAATAATCCGGATAATCCGACCGGCTCCTGGATTCCTGCAGATGTGATGAAGGAGGTGGCAGATATTGCAGCAGGTGTGGACGCGTACCTGCTGTCCGACGAGGTTTACAGAGGCATATCCGAAGACGGAAGCTATATGCATTCTGTGGTGGACATTTATGAAAAGGGGATTTCGGTGGGAAGCATGTCCAAGATCTTTTCACTGGCGGGACTCCGACTTGGCTGGATTGCGACGAGAGATGAACAAGCGCTGCATCTGATCCGTGAGCGCAGGGATTACGATACCATCAGCTGCGGCCGACTGGATGACATGCTGGCGACCCTTGCGCTGGAAAACAAGGAAAAGATCTTCACCAGGAACCGTCAGATTCTGCTTGATAATCGGAAAATCCTGGATGACTGGGTCAATGAGACGCCAGGTGTCCATTACATCCGGCCAGTGGCAGGAACGACTGCGCTGGTGTATTATGACCTGGATATGCCGTCCTATGAGCTCTGTGTACGGCTGATAAAGGATAAAGGCCTCCTGTTCACGCCAGGGTCCTGCTTCGAGATGGAAGGCTGCGTCCGCATCGGCTATGCCTTTGATTCTCATACACTCCGTCAGGGACTGGAAAAATTCAGTGAGTTCCTGAAGGAAAATCAGTAAAAAAGAAACCCCGCAGGATCCATGGATTTTGCGGGATTTTTCTTGCAATCATGTTGAAAAAATGTTAAAATATCGAAATAGTCAGTGTTATGGTTTATGATATAAGGAGAAGTGTTGCCATAGCACACTATCATACAGGAGGACATGATCGATGAAGGAGAGATATCCGCGGCTAGAAATTAATCTAGCCCATTTAAAACACAATGTGGCTCGTGTCGTGGAACGGTGCGGAAGCTGTGGCATTCAGGTTGCCGGAGTGATTAAAGGCGCCACCGGTGATGTGGAGGTTGCCAGACAGTTTGCAGAAGGCGGCGCTGCATTTATCGCTTCTTCACGGCTGGAGCAGATAGAAGATGCCCGCAATGCGGGAATTGAGAAAAAGATGATGCTGATCCGGATCCCGATGCTTAGTGAAGTGGAGGATGTGGTTCGCCTGACAGAAATCAGCCTGAACAGTGAGATGGAAGTCATTCGTGCACTTAATGAGGAAGCTGGAAAGCAGGGAAAGATTCATGAAGTCATTCTGATGGCTGACATGGGCGACCTGCGGGAAGGCTGGTGGGATAAGGATGAAATGGCAGATGCGGCAGCAACCATCGAAAAGGAGATGAAACATCTCCATCTGGCAGGAATCGGAACGAATGTGGGCTGCTATGGCTCAATCCTTCCGACAGTCGAGAAGCTGGAGGAGCTGGTTGCGGTGGCAGAGCACATCGAAAAGCGGATCGGCAGAAAGCTGGAGTACATCTCCGGCGGTGCAACCAGCAGCCTGCTTCGGGTATGGGATGGAAACATTCCGGAAAGAATCAATCTGCTGCGGGTAGGTGAAGGAATCCTGCTGGCAAGGGATATGGACGTATTCTATCATTATGATGTCAGCGATCTTTGCCAGGATAATTTCCGCCTGAAGGCAGAAGTGATTGAAGTAAAGAACAAACCGTCCCATCCGGTCGGCGAGGTCGGTGTGGATGCGTTCGGTCATACACCGGAATATGTAGACAGAGGAATCCGTCGCAGAGCCCTTCTGGCCATGGGAAAAGTGGACTACGGTGATCCGGCGGAACTGCTTCCGATGGAAAAAGGAATCGATATTCTCGGTGCCTCCAGTGATCACACGATTGTGGACATTGAAGATGCTGAAAAAGAATATCAGGTTGGAGATATCATGGAGTTCGATGTGAATTACGCGACGCTGATTTATCTGACGAACTGCAGGAATGTGCATATTGCGTACGTTTAATCCATATACTGTTAAATACTTTCCGGACGGCATATGTTTATCGCCGGCAGGAAGCAGAGAATAAAGGGGAGAAAGAGAAAAATGGCTGAAGAAATTCTATTAACTCAGGAAGGGTATGATAAAATTGTTGCGGAGCATGAAGAACTGGTCTCTGTAAGAAGAAAGGAAGTATCCGAACGATTAAAGGAAGCGATTTCCTATGGCGACCTTTCCGAGAATTCTGAATACGATTCCGCGAAAAATGAGCAGGCGGAACTGGAAGAAAGAATCATTAAACTGGAAAATATGATCCGTAAGGCGAAGATCATCGATGAAAATGAAGTGCCGAAGGATCAGGTCAGTGTAGGGCTGAAGGTACTGGTAGAAGACATGAGCACCCATGAGGAAATGGAATTCGTTATCGTGGGTTCGACAGAGGCCGATCCGTTTGCCGGCAGAATTTCCAACGAGTCACTGGTTGGACAGCATCTGCTGGGGAAAAAGATCGGAGAGGAAGTTGAAATTCTCGTACCGGATGGACTTCTGACATACAAGATCAAGAATATCAGCAAAGAGGAGAAACAGGCATGAGTGCAGAAGAAATCAGAAATCAGTCTGAAGAGGAAACGGTAGAAACGGAAGTTTCCGAAGAGAACTTAAATGAACAGAGAAAGATCCGTCGCGAAAAGCTGAAGGCATTGCAGGAGGCGGGAAGAAATCCGTTCCTGAAGGAAAACTGGAATGTAACGGCCCACAGCATGGACATCAAGGATAATTTTGAGGCGATGGAAGACCAGGAAGTGTCCTGCGCCGGGAGAATCATGGCATTCCGGAATATGGGCAAGGCATCTTTCATTGATATTCAGGACAAGCAGGGCAGGATCCAGGTCTATGTGAGAAAAGATATCATCGGCGAAGAAGAGTACAAATGGTTTAAGACCTACGACATCGGCGATATTCTGGGAATTGAAGGAACGATCTTCAAGACGAAGCATGGAGAAATCTCCATCAAGGCAACCAGGGTCGTCCTGCTGAGCAAGTCGCTGCAGGTGCTCCCGGATAAATGGAGCGGCCTGAAGGATCAGGACCTGAGATACCGTCAGCGGTATGTGGATCTGATCATGAATCCGGATGTCAAGGAGATGTTCTACAAGAGAGCAAGGATTATTAAGGAAATCAAGCGTGTTCTGGAAGAAGACTACGGCTATCTGGAAGTCGATACGCCGATTCTGACTACCATCGCCGGCGGTGCCAATGCCCGTCCGTTCAACACCCACCACAATACGCTGGATATCGATATGAAACTGCGTATTTCCAACGAGCTGTATTTGAAGCGTCTGATTGTCGGCGGTCTGGACCGGGTTTATGAAATGGGTAAAATGTTCCGGAACGAAGGCATGGACAGAAACCATAACCCGGAATTCACTTCCATGGAATGCTATGCTGCATACGGAGATATGGAACTGGTCATCGAAGTGACGGAGCAGGTGATCTATAAAGCAGCAATGGCAGTGAATGGAAGCCCGATTATCCATTATCAGGGGAAGGAATTCGACGTGACACCACCTTGGAAGAGAATCGATATGACCGACTTCGTCTGCGAGGTAACGGGAATCGATTTCCATCATATCGAGGATGATGAGACAGCCAGAGCAGAGGCAATTAAATACGGTATGGATGCCGATGAAGTAAAGGAATGGACTCGCGGCAAGATTATCGCAGAAATGTTTGAAGAATACTGCGAAGACCTTCCGGGCGTTCTGGACGGTCCGAATCCGGTATTTGTCACAGGGCATCCTGTTGAAATATCTCCGCTTGCAAAGAGAAGCAGCAAAGACCCGAGAATCACCAGAAGATTCGAAGGATATATCAACGGATGGGAAGTCTGCAATGGATTCTCCGAGCTGAACGACCCGATTGATCAGTATGAGAGGTTCACTGAACAGCAGCATCAGCTGGATGTCGGCATTGATGATGAAGCGCATCCGATGGATCTGGACTTTGTCAACGCACTGGAAGTCGGCCTTCCGCCGACGGGCGGCCTGGGTATCGGTATCGACCGTGTGATCATGCTGATCGCTGATGCTCCGAGCATTCGTGATATCATCCTCTTCCCGACGATGAAGCCGGTAGACAAGTAAAATACCTTATAAATATGAAGCCCATTGCAAATAAACATCCGCAAGGGGTTTTCTAATACAATAATTCTGTGAAAAATGTGAGAAAGTGAATATCGATTTTTCCCTCTTTTCAACTTTCCGCCCTTCTGTCAATCCGACGCTTCCTCTGCGATCTGCAGCATTTCC
>JALEHL010000150.1 GCA_022770665.1 Bacillota bacterium | reverse complement strand
CAAAACGTCTGCATTGGCTGCAAGTATAGGCTTTATGACCCCGTTTAGAAACTCAGTCGTCTGCTGCGGTGCTCGTCCGACAAAATTTTCTGGCTTCATAACCTTCTGTAAAGCCTCAAGTTCTATATGAAAGGCAGGATCCGCCGCAATTCTTTCCAGAAGATCATTCGGCTTTCCTTCCTCTTTCACCTTTTTTCCGGCCTCCATGGAATGCACTCGAATCCTCTCATGCAGCTCCTGCCGGTCACCACCCTGCTTCACGGCTTCCATCATGATATTTTCTGTCGCCATGAACGGCAGTTCATCCATCAGATGGCGCTCAATCATCTTCGGATAAACGACAAGTCCCTCCGATATGTTAAGATACAGCTGGAGAATACCGTCTGTCGCAAGGAATGCTTCACTGATGCTGATCCGTTTGTTGGCAGAATCATCCAGAGTCCGCTCAAACCACTGAGTAGACGCTGTAATTGCCGGATTCAGCGTATCACTGATCACATAGTTTGCCAGGGATGCCATTCTCTCGCTGCGCATCGGATTTCTCTTATATGCCATCGCTGATGATCCGATCTGCGTCTTTTCAAACGGTTCTTCCACCTCTTTCAGATGCTGAAGCAGGCGGATATCGTTGGAGAATTTATGCGCGCTCTGCGCGATGCCCGCCAGGACATTCAGAACCCGGCTGTCAACTTTTCTGGAATAGGTCTGTCCGGATACCGGATAGCAGCCTGGGAATCCCATCTTCTCTGCAATCAGCTGATCCAGCTTTCTGCATTTTTCATGGTCACCGTCAAAAAGGTCGAGGAAACTAGCCTGCGTTCCGGTGGTTCCCTTGGATCCCAGAAGCCGAAGTGAATCCAGCACATAGTCCAGATCAGAAAGGTCCATCACAAGATCCTGCAGCCACAGGGTAGCCCGCTTGCCGAGTGTCGTCGGCTGTGCAGGCTGAAAATGCGTGAATCCCAGTGTTGGAAGTTCTTTATATTTCTCAGCGAATTTCGCCAGCTGCGCGATCACGTTAATCAGCTTCGTCCGGATCAGCTTCAGGCCTTCCGCCATAATGATTATGTCGGTATTGTCACCTACATAGCAGCTGGTCGCTCCCAGATGGATGATTCCCTTCGCAGAAGGGCACTGCACTCCATAAGCATATACATGAGACATGACATCATGACGTACGACAGCCTCACGCTCCCTGGCAACATCATAATTGATGTCATCCTGGTGCGCTTTCAGTTCTGCAATCTGCTCGTCGGTAATATCCAGTCCCAGTTCCTGCTCCGCCTCTGCCAGCGCGATCCACAGCCGTCTCCACGTGCGGAATTTCTTTTCCGGTGAAAACAGATACTGCATCTCTTTGCTCGGGTATCTTTCGGACAATGGGCTTGTATAATTGGTTTTCATAGGCTCGTTTCCCTCTTCCATGATTTCAAAGTTTCAAAAACAACATAAATATTGTATCTGCTTTTCCATGGTTTTTCAAGATATTTCCCTCCTTTTCCCGAAAAATTTTTCAGAAAAATCGAATACTTCTTCCCATTTCACGGAAAGCTGCCCCTGCAAAAAAGGCAGGCGCAAGTCTGCCTTTCCACAATCGACGTATAGTTTCACGATGCCATCTTTCATTTCCAGATTCCACTTGACCGGTCCCAGGAAAGGAGCCCCGGAAACAGGATTCATTCCTCCGTCCAGCTGAAGATTTTTCTGAAGGATCTCAGCCGCTGCCAGTTCAGCTGTCTCCGTAGTCCCGTTTTCTCTCCACAAGCTGACAGCGGCACCATATGCAGCCTCTTCACAGATCCATTTCAGATTGCGCTCCGCCTCGGTTACCGTTCTGCAGTCCATATCATATACCATTCCTGTCATCATAAGCAGAAGAATGCCAAATGTAAGAATCAGATTTTTCACTCCGTTTTCTCTTTTCTTTTATTCTCTGGCTGCGGCTGCTGATCCGTATTTCCATATCCGTTTTCCTTTGTTTCTGCCCGATAAAACCTGCTGATGATCCATCCCTTCTGCTCTTGCAGCACCTGATTTTCCTCTTCCGCAATTCCGAGGAAAAAAGGAGCTGCGACCAGATCCTTCAAAGGATACGCAATTCGATAGGAAAGCAGGGTTCCCTCCGGCTGCGGTTCTGTAACGTTTTCGGCATCGATCTGGATCTCATCCCGCCCGCAGGCACAGATGTCCGAAAGCGTTTCAGCCAGGAGCTCTTTATTCTCTTCCGTAAAATATCCCTGTTCCCCTCCCGTTTCCCGGAAACTTTCAATGGCCATTTCAGCCTGAAACATCTTTGTATGTACATTCTGACTTTCTGCAAACTGCAGGACAAAAATCAGCAGAAGCATCAGAGATGCTGTTGCAGTAATCAGCTCTTTCACAGTGCATCCGCCTCCTGCTGCGCATACTGCGAAATCTGATACCGCATAACTTTCGATACGGTGCTTTTCAACGAATTTTCTCCATCGCCCACCATCATCTGAAAAATCACCGCACCCAGAACCATCATACCGATTACGATTATCAGATTTTTCATAAAATCACTCTCCTGTCTGCTGTCCGCCAAAGGTCAGGTTTGCCATGATCGCTGAGGTTCCTCGTTCCATGATATCCGAAGCGGCAGTTTTCAGAGAATTCCCATCGCCAAGCACAAGCGTATTGACAATAACAGCACCCAGTATAATGGTGCCGATAATGATGATCAGATTTTTCATGTTATTCTTTCCCCCTTAAAATACAAATTCTAAAATATGCATGGTATGCATAAAAACAAGAACTACAGCAAAATTGATGATCTGCAGGAACACAACGGTATATGCCATTACAGATGACAGAAGGCTGTTTCTCTGCACTCTGCGGATATCTTCTGTTATCTTCTGCTGGCGAATCAGTTCCTGAAACACATTCATCTGCTCTATGAGTTCGTCAGGGCGCATTTTTCCTGCTTTTTCCAGGACAATACTGAAATTTCTACCGGCCCGCGTGGGGCAGCGCTCTGCGATCAGCGCGAAGGCATTCCTGTCTTTTCCGCTCCGGTAAAGTGACAGCATCTCTGCATATACCGGCCTCATTTTTTCCGAATTCTCCATCAGTTTTTCATACAGATAATCCGCAGAAAATGTCTTTTCCTTTTCTGCCAGTGCCAGATTTTTCAGAAGAAGGCTGCTGCTGTATATTTCCGGTTCCATTCTGCGGCCTGTATACTCCCTTCTCTTTTTTTCAATCAGCTCATGCACGGCCGGCCACCGCGAAATGCTCTGCTTTGCACGTTTCAGAAAGATTCGAACGCATCCGGCGGCAGTCCCGCGGTTTCCCGGCTCTTCCGGCATACCGGCCAGAAAGAGAATCCCGCCTGCACCCCACATTGCCAGAAATATGGTGTAAATAACTGTTCCTGTCATTCTCTTCTGTCCACTCCTCTGTCAAAGATCAAATTTCCGTTTTGAAAGCAGCAGATAAACTGCAATGGCAGCAATATACGCAACCAGTGTAAGAAGCAGCCAGGTCAGTCCCGGTCCTGTCCCGAACTGATACTGCAGATATTCTTCTGTTGTAAGGCCAAAAAAGTGTATACCGCCTGCAGTCATTAGCAAGCCGCCTGCAGGAACCAGGTATTTCAGAATGACACCTGCTTCATTATTTTCTCTTCGATTCATCTCCTCCAGTTTCCTGGCCTGCCGCATGGAAGCGGCCAGATCTGCCAGAGAATCGGTAACTTTCAGTCCGGATGCGCAGGCAAGGTACATATCTGTTGCAAGGATCGACGCCCACGACGTTCCAATGGAAAATCGGAATTCCTCCATCAGGTCTTTCACTTCCGATGCAGAAGATGTTTTCTGCAGCCCCCGTGAAAGATTCAGCAGCAGCTGCCGGCAATATGGCGCTCCCTCCATATGCAAAGCCGCAGCCTCCACCGCTTCCTGCATGTTGCAGTAACAGATCTTATAATAATTCAATATCTCCGTAACCAGCACCTCGCCTTCTTTCGACCCTTCTACACGTCGTTCCTGCACAATACAGCGCAAAACCAGATAAGGAATCGATCCGCTGCAGACCGCGGCCAGAACGGCAAGAAACAGGGATACCCATCGAGCTGCAAAAAAAACAGTTACCCCGGCAAGTGCTGCAGACACCAGAAAAAAAGCCCGGACGCTTTGTCTGGTTCCCATGGAAAAAGTCATCTGCAGCAGTTTTCGTATGTGCTCCGGTACTTTTTCAACGTACTGTTCTCTCCGAACAGACAGCCAGTCTTCTTCATTCTGGAAACGGCGGATCCACGTTCTCGTCCTATGCAGCAGAATCCGGATGAGATCCTCCAGTTCCGGCAGAGCAGCTGCAGCGATTCCTGCCGCCAGAAGTAAGAGCAGGATTCCTTCCGTCATTTCTGTTCTCATTTCGGTCCGCCTTCCTTCGAATCCGGGCGATAATATCTCGGATAAATTGTGCATTTCCCCATGATCGGATTCCTTTTTTCCAGTTTTTCCAGCAGATTCTGCATTTTTTCCCACTCCTCTTCTTCCTTCTGCGTCATAGCGCTGCTGCGAAGATGCTGCCATGGAACGGCTGCATTCCAGCGCCATTGTGATTCTGAAGGTATGTAACGGCAAATTGTATGTACCGCGGCCGCATCGTTTTCCGCATCATATGTATAAGCACTGATTTCTGCAAGACGTTTTTCTGCCCGGTCAGCAGGAAGCTGCCGAAACAGAAATACAAGCTGGAAATTTTGAAAAACCCGTGCAATCAGATTCTGCTGATTGCCCCCATATGCCTCACAAATTGCAGAAGCCATTTTATACGGGATCTGCACTGCATCACTGCTGTGGATCGTCGCTTTGCTGCGCATCGTGCCGGCGGACGTGATTGCAAGAGCCAGCCGGAATGCCGCCGCATCCCTCATCTCCTCCAGCAGAATGTAGTCATTGTCTCCCCGCAGAAGCGACTTCATCACAGTATCCAGCTCCTTTCCGTCTGCCACAAGCTGCATGATCGGCGCGTCAGGCATCAGTTCATGCCACGGTGTTTCCGGATCTGTAGAAATCGCCAGACCTTCCAGCGTATCATCTTCCTGTTTCTGCCAGACCTGCAGAAATGTTGTTTTACCGGACCGGACGGGTCCGGCAATCAGAATATTCAGCCCCAGCCGTATCATCGAATGAAAGAGCGGGATCGCATCCGCCGGAATCGTTCTCAACCTCGCCAGTTCCTCAAAAGTAAGCTGCTGCAGGATGTATTTTCGAAAAACCATCACGTCCTGACCTTCTTTCGTCCTTTCTCCTGAGAAAATGGTAATCCGAATTCCGTTCTGCAGATAAACTTCATGAAAACCTTCTTCCAGCCGTTCCCGCGGAGATGCCAGCAGCAGAGCACGTTTCAGCTGTTCTCTTCGTCTGGCGGAAAACCGCTGCGGCTGGAGCCGGGATACGCCGCCGATCAGGCAGTACATCCGTTCTCCGATCAGCTTCGCAGAAGAGGAATTTCTATATTTTTCATCCGTGTCATATGCCCATGGAGCCAGTCCGGCCAGTCCGTACACCTCATGAAATATGCCTTCCTCCAGGCTGCCGTACCAGGGAGGCACCTCCGCCTGCCATCCGCGCTCCCGGATTATATCCCCAATCCGTGACTGAAAGAAGATGCGTTCTCTTTCATACCCCATAATGGCACGTTTTTCCCGTTCCAGCTTCTGTGTTTTTGCTTTTTCATCCGTATCACGCCAGTCTTCCTCAAAAATCATTTCCGCCATGCGGCAGAGCTGATAAAATCCGGCGTATTTTTCTTCCTGCTGCGCTGCTGTCTCCAATTTCATCCCCTCCTTCCAGCCGATATGCCATCCTCTTCACCGCATTTTGAAAGCTGCGATATCGAAGAAGTGTTCTCTGCTCCATTTCCGCCTGCCATCCATACGGTACATAAGGAATCGGTATCAGATCGCCCGGCATACATTCCAGTTTCTGTGCCAGTTCTTTTTTTGTGTAAAATGCCCTGGAATCATGATATTTATTCACTGCATAAAGTCGCTGCGGCGGCAGCAGCCGATCGAGCATCTGCATTTTTTTCTGCAGACGCAGCAGGCATTTTTCCTGCTGCGTAATAACCACCACTGCCCGCTCTCCACTTCTGACCGCAGCCGCTGTCAGGCCTGTCGCCGGGCCGCACCCGCAGTCCACTAGGATCCGGTCATAATGCATTTCCGCAAGCCAGCAGATCTGCGATAAATCCTTTTCATGAAAGTCATCCCTGTGATTTTCCCGGATTCCAGGTAAAAAATCTACCCCCGCCTCTGTCAGGATGTACTGGCGGATCTTCTCCCAGGTCAGACTATGCTCCTGCAGATCCGTCAGCAGATCGTCCAGGAAATTACCTTCTGATGTAGGAATCCACAGGTCTCCGGAATGATCAGATGCTGCAATCATCAGTACGCGTTTCCCCTGCCTCGCCATCAGCACCGCTGTGGAAACTGCAAGCATTGTCGTCCCGGTCTGGCTGTCGCCTCCATAGAACGCCACGGTCTTTTCCATTTTTCACTTCCTTTCCTTTTCACGGTATTTCTGTACCCGTCTGACATCTTTCAGCTGTAAAGCAGCACAAATTTTTTCCCCTCCTCTGCAAGCTTTCCAAGCTTTCTGGCTTTTTCCTCGTCTACAATCACTTCCACCAGACTGACCGGTCCCGAAGATTTCAGTCTCTCGTCATCACCGGATGTGACTTCCTGATTGCTGCTGTCTCTGGCATATGCCACAACCGCGGACAGGACCATTTCATCTCCGCAGAAAAAGCTTACGGTATCCCCCCGGCGCAGTGTCTGGGGATAAGACAGCAGCCACTGATTGGGAATGGAAAGGACGTACTTCCCGCTGTTTCCGCCTACCGCCAGACGCGGATCCTGAAAATATTCTGAAAACAGAGGGGTTCCGGCTGGAATATACTGCACGGTCTCCATATGAAGGATCTCATTCGCAGCATCTGCGCGAAGCGCATCTTCCGGCGGATGTTCCATCAGTACGATTTCCAGCATATTTTCTTCTACAGACACATTTCTCGCTGCATCTTCCCGAAGGACAAGGATCTTTTCACAGCTGAAGTGCTCCCTTCCCCAGAATTCCCAAAATCCCAGACAGCTCAGAGAAGCTGCGATCAGAAGCAGTCCCACGATTCTTTTCTTCATCTTCTTTCTCCTGTTTCTGTCATTTTTGAACTTTTTTGGAACAATAACAGATTACCACATTTAAACGTTGCTTTCAGCACAATATAGAATTTTTTTCCATGAAATTTATGACATTTTTCGACAGAATAACAACAATTTCGCAATTTTATGACTGGAAACGACGGCAATCGGGAAACGAAGTCTTTCAGTCTTCTCTGACGTTTCAGCCGCGTTGCAGCCACAGGAAAAGCCCCGCAAGATGCTTTCGCATCCTGCGGGGCTTTTCCTGCAGCTGCTTTTAATATAATTGCAGATTCACTGCGACCTGATATAAGAACACCTGCTGCCATCGCTTCCATGTATTCATGTGAAACTGGTCACTGTATGGAACACCGTAAGCCAGCTTTCCCAGAATACCGTCCCGGTATGCTTCCGGAACGGCATCCAGGCTTTTTTCGATCTGCTGAATCCGCATCGCAAGGGATGCCATTTGACTGGCCGTCCTGGCCGTCTGATCACAGATCACGGTGCTGCCGCTCCGTCTCCCCGGTGTACCTGAATACGCAGAAGGAAGGCAGTCCAGGCTCTCTTCCATCTCCATGAGCTTTTCTTTCATGCGCGGAAGATCTTTCACCGCCCACAGTGCCTGCCGGTAAACCGTCTCCGGCAGTCTGCATGATTTGATTGATTTCAGCTGATAGTCTTTCATCGGAACCCTCCTGATTCCTCAGAAGCATACCCGGCGCCTGCATATCCACTTTCTGATTCACGCTGCAGTACTCGCGACAGACACAGCTGTATTTCACGATTTCAGAATTTTACTCTTTCCCTTCTCTTTTTCTGAATTCTTCCGGCAATCTGTTTCTCCTGTCTGCTTCCATCCAGGGCAGAAATACAGATGCCGGTAACCGTCATGGCCAGTCCCGCCGCCGTATACCATCCCCATGGTTCTCCGCCCAGAATAATTCCCGCAGCCACGCCGATCACGGTGATCAGATTTGTCTGCACCGTCGCCACGATTTCCGTCCGCAGACGGGACAATGCATAGTTAAAGATCATATAAGCCACACAGGAACATCCGACCCCCAGGTAGAGGAGCGCGATCATAACTCTCCCGTCCCGGAAGAACAGCAGATATCCTTCCAGGCAGCCGCCTTGCGCCAGCGCGAGAAGATTGAAAAAAGCACTTCCGGCCGCTGTCAGAATATATGTGATCTCCATCGGCGTGAAATCTGCGCCGATCGTGGAAGAATAAACCGTATATCCGGCACCGCTCAGAACTGCTCCCAGCAGGATCAGATAACCGCTCAGGCGACTCCCGACAGAAAATAACGGGGAAAACGCGACACAGACCAGCACCCCCGAAAAAGACAGAAGGATCGCAAAAGCATTGATTCTGTTCACTGTTCTATGGAGAAAAATTCGGTTCAGCATCACAACCGCCATGGGCACCAGCGCAATAAAAATCGATGTTTCCGAAGCAGTCGTCAGATTGACACCCCATGTTTCCATGATCGAATACAGACATGGCTGCAGCGCCGCTGCAGCCAGAATTTTTCTCACCGGTTTTCCCCGGTAATCCACCTTCACAATACGAAGCAGGACCAGGACAGAAAAGAACACAAACGCCAGTGTCCACCGGACTGCCAGAATCTCCACGGGCTCCATGAAACCCAGAAGCACTTTCGTTCCGAGAAACGAAAGCCCCCAGAGCAGGCATAAAATCAGCATCAGAATGTATGTCAATCCCTTCTCTCCCTATTCAATGCAGATCTCTTCCCCGCTCTGCTTCAGCAATGCATGGATTCTCTCATTGAGCATTTCCAGCGCAACGCGGTTATATCCGCCTTCCGGCACGATAATGTCTGCATATTTCTTGCTCGGCTCGACGAACTGCTCATGCATCGGCTTGACCGTGGTCAGATACTGATCTACCACAGAATCCAGAGTTCTTCCCCGTTCTCTCACATCCCGCAGTATTCTCCGGATAATACGAACATCTGCATCCGTATCGATAAATACCTTGATATCACACAGATCCCGCAACTGGCGGTTTTCAAAGATCAGAATTCCCTCCACGACAACAACTTTGGCCGGACTGACCCGAACCGTCTCATCGATGCGGTTATGTATTGTAAAATCATAGACCGGACGATCTACAGACTTCCATTCCTTCAGCTGACGGATATGTGCGATCATCAGATCTGTATCAAACGCATCCGGATGATCATAATTCAGTTTCTTCCGTTCCTCAAACGGAATATCGCTGTGACACTTATAATAAAAATCATGGCTGAGAATTGCAATATCATCATGAAATTCTTCTTTGATCTTGTTGATCATGGTGCTTTTGCCGGACCCTGTGCCCCCGGCAATCCCGATTACAATTACGTTCTGCATTTTTTCCTCTGTATTCTTTTCGTTACTGTTTTCACTACTGTTTTTATTACCGTTTCCGGACTGTCTTTTCCTGCTGCGCTGCGGCCTGTGCGCTCAGCGGTGTTGTATCTCTGTCTTCCGCAGTGATGGAAGATCCGAGATTCAGCGAGGCCTTTTCCAGTTCCAGCATGATATTGTTAATATTCTGCAGTTTTTCCGGGGAAATCCTGCTGCTGACTGCCCCTTTTGTATGCTCCAGAAGAGTCTGCAGGTTCTTTTCCACATCCTCGATCTTCTCTTTCAGATTTTCCACATCCTCTTCATCGATCGCATCCCGGATGATTTCTTCCTTGCTGAGTAGTGTTCCGGTTTCCAGTTCAAACTCCGAATTGCCTTCCACGACAACCGGTTCATAACCGTACACTTCCCTGATTTTCGCTGCAAAATCGTGCTTGGACTCTTCCTCGCCGTGAACGAGGAAAATCTGCTTCGGCTTTACCTGAAAACCGCCCAGCCAATCCAAAAGTCCTTTCTGATCCGCATGCCCGGAGAACCCCTCCAGATTGTAGATTTCCGCATTGACGCTGATAGTCTCGCCGAAAAGCTTCACTTCTTTCGCACCTTCCACCAGAGCGCGGCCCAGTGTGCCTTCTGCCTGATATCCGACGAAGATCACACTGTTTCTCGCATCCCACAGATTGTGTTTCAGATGGTGACGGATTCTTCCGGCTTCACACATGCCGCTTGCGGAAATGATGATTTTCGGCGATCTGTCCGTATTCAGCATCTGTGAATCTGCTGTATTTCTTGTGAATTTCAGATTTTTGAAATCCAGCGGGTTGTCGCCGCTGAGGATATAATTTCTCGTTTCTTCATCAAAGACCTGCGCGTTCCTTTTAAATACTTCGGTCGCTGTCGTCGCCATCGGGCTGTCGATATACACATTGACATTTTCCAGATCTTTCTGATACTCTTTATGCTGCTCGTAGAACATATTGAACTGATAAATCAGCTCCTGCGTCCTTCCCACGGCAAAAGACGGGATAATCACCGTTCCTCCCCGTTTCACCGTCTTCAGAGTGATCTGGATCAGCTGATCGATGCTTGTGGCATTTTCCGGATGCAACCGGTTTCCATAGGTCGTCTCCATAATCACATAATCCGCTTTTTTGATCTTTACCGGATTCCGCAGAATCGGCCGGTTCATCACGCCCAAATCACCAGAGAAAACGATCTTCGAAGTCGTTTCTCCCTCATCGATCCAGAGTTCCGTAATGGCGGAGCCCAGAATATGCCCCGCATCATTGAATACGATCCGCATGCTCTCATTCAGTTCAATCAGCTGATCATACAGCACCGGTTTCACGAGTTTCAGCGCATCTTCCGCATCCCTCACCGTATAAAGCGGTTCTACCGGCGGCTTTCCCGTCCGGGCGTTTTTCCGGGACTGCCATTCCGCATCTTTCTCGTGAATATAAGCGCTGTCCTTCAGCATCACTTCCAGAAGATCTGCTGTAGCATCGGTACAATAGATACTCCCGTGAAAACCGCGCTTCACCAGCAGGGGAAGCCGGCCGCAGTGGTCTATATGTGCATGGCTCACCAGAACACACTCGATTTCTTCCGGATCAAACGGAAACGGTTCCGAGTTCAGTCTGTCCATCTCCTTTCCCCCCTGAAACTGACCGCAGTCCAGCAGAATCTTATGGCTATCTGTGGAAATCATATGGCAGGATCCGGTTACCCCCATCGATGCGCCGCAAAATTGAATCTTCATAGTCCTATACCTCCTGTTCTGTTTACTGTTGTCTGTCCTGATTACTGATATTCCCAGAGGGTTCTGCACGCCGTGGAAACTGCCGCTGCGCCGGCAGACAGTGCTGCGTCCACTTCTCCCTTTTCTTCCAGCAGTCCGCCTGCCAGGATCGGCGTATTCACCTTCTCCGCAAATTCCCGGATTTTTTTTACAACAACACCCGGCATAATCTCCACCATATCTGGTTTTGCAATACGGATGGCTTCTACTGCAGTATCCACAGAATGGGAATCGACGATGAAAAACCGCTGCACCGTAAGCAGTCCCAGTTCTCTGGCAGGACGGATCATGCTGGTCTTCGTTGTAAGAATCCCGTCTGCATCCAGCTTTTTCAGGAATTCCAGCCCTGCTCTGTCCTTACCGATCCCGTCAGTGAAGTCCATATGGATAAATATTTTTTTCCCTGCATCATGACTTCTTCGAATCAGTGCTTCCACTGTAAGGATGCTGGAATACTGCATGAAAATCACAGGAACCCCGGATTTCAGCGCTGCAGTGAAATCTTCTTCTGTTCTCACTGCCGCAGCGACCCTTCTTCCGTCAAAAACTGTTTTATCGCTCATTTCTATTCTCCCTCTTATTCCTTCAGGTGTCATTCATCCTTCGGATGTCTTTTCTGCGCCTGCCTCTTCTTTCTATTATAATCGTTCCCCCCTGGATTGGCAATGAAAAAAGACGCTGTGACATGGAAAACACGCGTCTTTTTCTGTTTCTTCGTTTTCAGTTTTTTTTCTCCACATCGTCCCCGTGGAAGTCAGATCCTTCTGTTATGTGCAGATGGTATTTCCCGGCAAAATCTACAAGGCGCAGGCTTTCTTCTTCGCTGTGGGACGGATGGAAGCATTCCATACCGGCCAGTCCGAGTTTTTTCAGTTCCCGCAACATAAGATCAAGATGTTCCCAGAACAGATCGCTGCCCCGGTCGCCCAGCCCGCGGATCTTCATTGGATGTGCCAGAACAGCCATGCCGCCGGCTTCTTTCAGCAGGCGAATTGCTTCCGCAGAGGAAATTTTCTTTCGGACGATTTTTTTAACCTCCGGAGACTCCAGATATTTTCCTGGTTCAAATGCCTCAGAAGGCTTTGCAATATATCCTTTCGCCGCCAGCGCTCTGGCGAAATTCGGCTTGCCAATATAAGTCTGTCCCGGATTCTGTTTCAAATCTTCCCATGTCAGATCATATCCCATTTTCTGAAGCTGCGCCAGCATCTTTTCATTCCGCTCCTGACGCCAGGTACGGATCTCTTCCAGACGGGCCAGCAATGCCGGATTCTCCGGGTCAAACTTGTATCCAAGCAAATGAATTTCCGTTCCGTTATGTGCTGCAGCAAGTTCAATACCGGGAATAACCGTAATTTTCAGGGCCTCACCGGCAATCATCGCTTCCTGCACACCACCGATTCCGTCATGGTCTGTTATGGAAATAATATCATATCCTGCTTCAAAATACTGCCGCACCAGAGCGGTCGGCTTCATTGTACCGTCTGAATACCAGGAATGAATATGGTAATCTACTTTATAACTGTCACTCATAATCTACTCTTGTTTTTCCAGCAGCAGATCTTTCCGCATCGCAGCAGCTGCTGGTTCTCCTTTCAGAAAAGCTGTCACTTCCAGTGCGAACTCCATCGCAAAGGCCGGCCCCTGTGCCGTGATCAGATTTCCATCCCGCACCACAGGTTCGCGGACCGGGATGCCTCCCTCCAGGAAGGACTCCATTCCCGGATAAATCGCAGCTTTTCTTCCCTGCAGGATTCCAAGTTTCCCGAAAACCAGCGGCGCAGCACAGATTGCCGCAAGCGGTCTGTCTTCACGGGCAAATTCCACGATTTTCTTTCCCAGTCCTTCGTGGTCACGGAGGCCATATGCCCCCGGCAGTCCACCAGGTAAAACAATCATTTCACAGGCAGTGTATTCCGCATCTTCAAACAGGATGTCTGATTCCACACGGATCCCATGCGCCCCCGTTACCGTTTTATTTCCTGTCACTGATACCAGCGCGCAGGGAATCTCTGCTCTCCGCAGCAAATCAGCGATTGTCAGAGCTTCTACTTCTTCAAAACCATCCGCCAGATGAATATAAACCATCTTTTCCCCCTCAGTAAAAAATTCTTGGCGGCCGCGTCAGACGATACTGCAGATATGCACCGATACCCAGTATAAGGATACCTGCCAGCGTAAGAAATATCGTCATCATCGTCCAGAATCCGTCTCCCATCATAATCTGCAGTATAGAATCCTCATGGAACGGCCTGATGCCGATCATCGTGAAAATCCGGCCCCGAAGCGTCTCTGCCGGCAGGCAGACCGCCTGCGCAGCCAGCAGAACTCCGGAAAGGAACGCTCCGATCTGAAAACTAATCCGCAGTTTCTTTTTTTCGTCATTCCGCAGCAGGAAGAAAAAGCCTGCCGCTGTGAGGATCAGCGCCGCCCCGCAGAGCAGTGCTGAAAGATCCAGGGCATTCTTCATCATCAGCAGATTATATGTGTCTCTGGAATCCAGGATTCCAAGCTGATCATACCCTGTATCCACATAAATATTAAACTGATCCGGGTCCGGCCGGAACGTGTTCAGAAGATCTGTCAGAGCATCTGCCATTTCAGAATTGGACATGGAAACGTAGATCTCATCCAGACACTGAGAATCATTGAAATAGTACAGGTACGCGTCTGGCAGCCGGTAAATGATATTCTGGCTCAGTGTAAGGATCAGAATCGGAATTGCAATCATCAATACGATCTGACTCACATTTTTTAATCTGTCCAAGGCTCCCGTCCTCTCAAAATTTTATTTCTTTTATTATACCATAGCTGTATGCCAGGTGCTATTCTTTTTTCAGAAATATACAATTCCATAAAACAAACAGGGCAGAAGTATTTCTGCCCCATATGTCTGCACGAATGGTATTCTGTCCTATTTAATAATCGTACATACGGAATCCGGACCGCATCCTGCTGCATTTCCTTCATCTGTATCCAGATGTACTTCTCTTTCATGTTTTACACCGGCTCTTACCAGCACGTTATTGAAAATCAGTCCTCTCTCGCCCTCAATCTTGATGCTTACCACATCGCCGTCCTTCACACCAGCTTCTTCTGCCTGTGCATCGTTCAGATGAACGTGTCTCTGCGCGATAATGACACCGTGATCAATTTCGATCTCGCCGCAAGGTCCGATGATCTTGCATCCCGGCGTGCCTTCCAGTTTACCGGATTCTCTGATTGGCGCCTTGATACCGATTGTTCTTGCATCCGTCATAGCCAGTTCAACCTGTGTTTCTTTTCTGGCCGGTCCCAGCACACGGATTCCCTTCAGCGTGTTCTTCGGTCCTACGATATCAACTTTTTCTTCACAGGCAAACTGTCCCGGCTGAACCAGCGGCTTGGTCGGGGTCAGCTTATGACCCTTTCCGAACAGGATCTCAATGTGATCTTCACTTAAATGTAAGTGTTTGTTTGATAAACCGATTTTTACTTCGTAAGCCATTTCTTTTATATCTCCTTTATGTAAATTTTTATTGAATGAACAAACTTCAAGCATCAGCCTTCCAGATAACTGATGTATGGAAGATTTCTGTACTTCTGATCGTAATCCAGTCCATATCCTATGACAAAAAGATTCTCGATCTCAAACCCTACATAATCTGCCTGAATATCCACCGTTCTTCTGGATGGTTTGTCAAGCATCGTGCAGATACGGATGCTTTTCGGATTTCTGTCGGCAAGATATGCCTTCAGATGTTTCAGCGTCGTTCCGGTATCTACGATATCCTCAATAATGATCACATTCTTTCCGTAGATGTCCCCTTCGAGATCTTTTTTAATTTTTACCACACCGGTTGTTGTCGTCCCGGAACCATAGCTGGACGCCATAATGAAATCCACTTCGGTCTCATTCGGGATTGCTTTCATGATGTCAGCCATCCATACCACAGCACCGCGCAGCGTTCCTATCAGATAAACCGGTTCGCCCGCATAATCTTCTGCAATCTGGCGACCGATTTCACCGGCGCGCTGACGGATCTGCTCTTCCGTAAACAGGATTTTTCCAATTACATTGCTTCCCATGTGTTACTCCTTTGTTTCCTTCGATTCGCCGACGGAAGATTTCTCACCCTCGTCCACAGTAAATTCTACACCTTCTACCATATCTTTTCCACTAAAACTTTTGGAAAAATCATCAACTTTTTCTCCGACCCAGTATACATCCAATGTATCCTTCAGATGCCACAGGATCCAGATCCACAGGACCAGATCATCCAGGAAGCCAAACGGGAACAGCACCGGCGGAATAATATCCACCGGAAGAAACAGATAAACAATACCCGCAATAATCAGAAGTTTCTTTCGCTTTGGCACCGTTTTATCCGCCATCATCGCTCTGATCGCTTTTAACCTTCCAAGAATCACTCTGAAACTGATGAACTGCATTTATTCCTCCAATTGTTTTTCAATTGCCTCCAGCAGAGAATCCTGTCCGGTACGTTTCAGTGCAGAAACGGGGATCACCTGGTCATCTGCAGAAAGCCCAAGGGTATCGCGGATGATACGAATGCATTTCTGCATCTCATTTCTGGAAACCTTGTCTGCTTTTGTGGCAGCGACAATACCGTCCAGACCGTAATGCCGCAGATATTCATACATCTGCACGTCCTGCGCTGACGGTGCATGACGAATATCCACCAGCTGGACGACTTTCTTCAGGCCGGCTCTGCTGCTCAGATAGGATTCCATCATTTCTCCCCAGTTTTCCGTCACATTCTTCGAAACTTTCGCATAGCCGTAACCGGGAAGATCAACAATCCGGAATGCATCATTGATTTTATAAAAATTGATTGTCCTGGTTTTTCCCGGGCTTCCTGAAACACGGGCCAGGCTCTTTCTCCCTGTCAGCAGATTCAGCAAGGAAGATTTTCCTACATTGGAACGGCCTGCAAAGGCGATTTCCGGCAGAGCATCCTGTGGATACTGCGCCGGTTTTACTGCCACTGCCTCCAGTTCCGCTTTTTTGATCTTCAGCATACTACTCCTGTTTTCCTGTACTTTTCTCTTCCTTCACCAGAGCATATTCCAGTGCATCCTGTGCCTGCTCCAGAAGGATAAATCGCAGATGTTTCCGCACGCTCTGCGGAATCTCATCAATGTCCGGTTCGTTTTCTTTTGGAAGAAGGATCGTCCGGATTCCTGCCCGATGTGCTGCAAGAACTTTTTCTCTGATACCGCCTACCGGCAGGACCTTGCCGCGAAGTGTGATTTCTCCGGTCATCGCCACGTCTTTCCGGACAGGGATTCCTGTCAGCGCGGAAAGGACCGAAGTAAACATGGTAACACCGGCAGACGGGCCGTCTTTCGGTACCGCTCCCTCCGGCACATGGATATGAAGATCATACTTCTTGTAGAAGTCTTCTTCCAGGCCGTACTGATCCGCGATGGAGCGGATGTACGTCACTGCCGCTCTGGCAGATTCCTGCATCACATCCCCCAGCTGCCCGGTCAGCTGCAGCTTACCGCTGCCCGGCACGCGAGCCGTTTCCACAAACAGGGTATCACCGCCCACCTGGGTCCAGGCCATACCTGTCACCACACCGACTTCACTTTCTCCTTCTATTATATCATAATGAAACTTCTTTTTGCCAAGATATTTTTCCAGACTTGCCGGTGTGACCTTGCAGGCTGCGGTTTTTTTCGTCACTTTCTGCCGCGCGGCCTTCCGGCACAGGCTGCCGATCTCCCTTTCCAGATTCCGTACACCGGACTCTCTGGTATAATAGTTGATCAGATCATGAAGCGCCTTTTCCGTGATAGAAAAGCTCTTCCCCCGAAGTCCATGCGCTTTCGCCTGTTTCGGAATCAGATAGCGCTGTGCGATCTGCACTTTTTCCTCCTCCGTATATCCGGAAATCTCTATCACTTCCATCCGGTCCAGCAGCGGCCGCGGAATGGTCTCTGTCGTGTTGGCTGTCGTAATGAACATGACCTTGGAGAGATCAAACGGGATTTCCAGAAAATGATCGGTAAATTCCCGGTTCTGCTCCGGATCCAGCACTTCCAGAAGTGCAGATGCCGGGTCACCCTTGAAATCCGCACCGATCTTATCAATCTCATCAAACAGGAATACCGGGTTTGATGTTCCTGCATCCCGTATGGCAGCGATCACTCTTCCGGGGATCGCGCCGATATATGTTCTGCGGTGACCGCGGATCTCTGCTTCATCCCGCACACCGCCCAGAGACATTCGCACAAATTCGCGTCCGGTAGCCCGAGCAATGGATTTTGCGATCGAAGTTTTCCCGACGCCCGGCGGACCGACCAGGCAGAGAATCGGCCCTTTGATGCCCTTGGACAGATGAATCACAGCCAGATATTCCAGCACCCGTTCCTTCACCTTTTCCAGGCCGTAGTGATCTTCGTTCAGTATTTTCTCCGCTTTTTTCAGGTCAGTATTTGTTTTGGACTGCCGGTTCCACGGAAGATCCAGTATCGTCTCCACATAATTCCGGATCACGCCGCTCTCCGCGGAGGAAGGGGCCATTCGCCGGAACTTGCTGATTTCTTTTTTCACTTTCTCCGCTGTTTTTTCCGGAAGATGCAGCTGCTCCAGTTTTTCAAGCCACTGATCCGCTTCCTCTCCGGCATCCTCATCTGTTCCCAGTTCCGTCTGGATCGCTTTCATCTGCTCCCGAAGGAAGTACTCTTTCTGGTTATTTTTAATGCTTTCCTGCACTTTCAGGTTGATTTCCCGTTCGAGGCTGAGAATCTGGTTTTCTTCCATCAGGATCCGGTCCATCACTTTCAGTCGCTCTTTTTCATCAAAAGCATCCAGCACCAGCTGTTTCTGGGATACTTTGATATTCATCTGCATTGCAATGGTGTCGGCGAAAATTCCAGGTTCCGAAATGGATGCCGCCACATCATAGGCACTGTCCTTCAGTCCGGTATCAAACTCCAGATACGCATCAAAATTGTTCAGTATATCACGCATCAGAGCCTGAATCTCTGTTTCTTCCGGGTCTGCCGTCAGGATCTCCGCTTCCTCCGTTTCTGCCGTCAGAAACGGCTCTTCGCTGACGATGGATTTCAGTACAGCCCTGTACTGCCCGTCGACCAGGACCCGGATGGTATCTCCCTGAATCTTCAGCATCTGTTTTACTTTTACCACGGTTCCGACATGGTAGAAATCGTCTTCTGTCGGAATCAGAATATTATCATCCTTCTGGGATGTCACGAAAATCTCTTTCCCGTTTTTCATGGCATATTCCAGAGCTTTAATGGATTTTTCCCTTCCTACATCAAAATGCATGATAGTCTGCGGGAAAATCGTCAAACCGCGAAGTGGAATGCATGGCAGCACTTTCATTTCAAGGCAGGCCGCTTCTTCCTGTCCTGCTGGTTTCTCTGCCGCCGCTTCCGTTGCGTCGTGCAGTTCTTTTTTTATTTCATCGATTTCGATTTCATCAAATTCGCTCACTTGTTTCCTCCTTCCCGCCAGAACGTGCACCGCCTGCACATTCCGCCTTGAATCAGAACAAAGAGGCAGACAGCCTCCTCATTCAGGATGCCGTAGCCTCCAGTTCTCTGATCTGTCCATCCGCAAACACCAGTTTCGGCTGTTTTCCCTCTTCGATAGTTTCTTTCGTAATAATGCATTTCTCCACATCTTCTCTGGATGGAATCTCGTACATGATTTCTGTCATGGCTTTTTCGAAAATGCTGCGCAGACCTCTGGCGCCGGTTTTTCTTTCCAGCGCTTTATGTGCAACTGCACGGACTGCATCCTCTTCAATCTCAAGCTCCACATCATCCAGCTCGAACAGCTTTTTATACTGCTTCAGAAGTGCATTTTTCGGTTCCCGGATGATGCGGATCAACGCATCCTCGGACAGCTCCTCCAGTGTGACGATCACCGGAAGCCTTCCGATAAATTCCGGAATCAGGCCGAATTTCAGCAGATCCTCCGGCTGAATGTGTTTCAGAATTTCTTTTTCATCGACTTTCTCGTTTTTCTGCTCCGAATTGAAGCCGATCACCTTTTCACCCATTCTTCTCTGAATGATCTTATCCAGCCCGTCAAATGCGCCGCCGCAGATAAACAGCACATTGGTGGTATCGAACTGAATAAACTCCTGATGCGGATGCTTCCTTCCGCCCTGCGGCGGCACATTGGCTACGGTGCCTTCCAGGATCTTCAGGAGTGCCTGCTGCACGCCCTCTCCGCTGACATCCCGCGTAATCGACGGATTTTCGGATTTTCTGGAGATCTTATCAATTTCATCCACGTAAATGATCCCCTTCTGGGCCTTTTCCACATCAAAATCTGCAGCCTGCAGCAGTTTCAGAAGGATGTTCTCCACGTCCTCACCAACATATCCGGCTTCCGTCAGAGCAGTTGCATCGGCAATGGCAAAAGGCACATCCAGAATTTTCGCCAGTGTCTGCGCAAGCAGGGTCTTTCCGGAGCCGGTCGGTCCGATCATGACAATGTTGCTCTTCTGCAGCTCCACATCATCCGTGTCTTTTTCCGTCTTCGGCCTGCTGATCCGCTTATAATGGTTATATACAGCAACAGCCAGTGCTCTTTTCGCAGAATCCTGTCCGATCACATAATCAGAAAGGGTCTTGGTGATCTCCTTCGGCTTCGGCAGCCGGTACTGCTCTTCCTTCGGGGCAGCGCCGCCCTCATTCATATCATCATTGATAATGTCCATACACAGACGGACACATTCATCACAGATATATACGCCGGAACCGGCTACCAGCCTGCGCACCTGACTCTGCGGCTTGCCACAGAAAGAGCATTTCAGCTGTTTATTTTCATCGTACTTGCTCATTCAAATTCCCCCTCATTACCTGGACGTGATCACCTGATCGATCAGGCCGTACCTGCAGGCTTCGTCCGCCCCCATGAAGTTGTCCCGGTCAGTATCCTTTTCGATTACCGCCAGGTCCTGTCCTGTATTGGATGCCAGGATACGGTTGAGTTTTTCCCTCGTCTTCAGAATCCATTCCGCATGGATCTTAATATCCTCTGCCTGTCCATTTACCCCGCCCAGAGGCTGGTGAATCATAATTTCCGCATTCGGCAGCGCATATCTTTTCCCCTTCGCGCCGGAAGACAAAAGGAATGCGCCCATGCTGGCGGCCATGCCGATGCAGATGGTGGAGACATCCGGCCGGATATACTGCATGGTATCATAAATTGCCATGCCAGCGGTCACAGAGCCGCCCGGGCTGTTGATATAAATACAGATATCCTTCTCGCTGTCCTCCGCCTCCAGGAACAGGAGCTGCGCTACAACAAGGCTTGCCACATGCTCATCGATCTCTTCCCCGAGGAATATGATCCTGTCCTTCAGAAGCCGGGAATAGATATCATAAGACCGCTCCCCCCTGCTGGTCTGCTCAATTACATAAGGTACTAATGCCATCTGATACCCCTCTCTTTCTTTTCACTTTTTACAGAAGCCGGGAAGACTGAAAAATCTGCCCGGCTTCCCATGTTTTCATTCTGCCGCAGAACCAGACGGTTCTGATTCTATTTTATCACTGCATTGTCAAAGATAAAGTCAACTGCTTTTCTGGTCTTCAGATCTTTTTCCATGTACTTGATGTTGTCACCGATCAGTTCTTTCACTTTTTCCGGTGTCATCTGGTACTGTGCCGCCATGGTTTTCAGCTCTTCATCCACTTCCTCCGGCGTCACTTCAAACTGCTCCGCTTCCACGATGCCATTCAGGATGAGTCTGGTCTTCACGGCCTTTTCTGCTTCCGGACGGAGTTCATCCCGCAGTGCTGCCGCATCCTTTCCGGTGTACTGGATATACTGCTCCAGGCTCAGTCCCTGATAACGCATCTGCTGATCCAGCTCCTGCAGCATTCTGTCGATTTCATCATTTACCATAATCGCCGGAATGTCCACTTCATTTGACTCTACGACTTTTCCCAGTGCAGCATCCTTCATCTGGCTTTCCGCACCAGCCTTCGCATATGATTCTAGTCTTTCCCTGGTAGATGCTTTTAATTCCTCCAGAGTGTCAAATTCGCTGACATCCTTGGCGAATTCATCATCCAGCTCCGGGAGCTGCTCTTCTTTTACCTCATGCACGGTGCAATGGAATACAGCTTCTTTTCCTGCCAGATCTTCTGCATGGTATTCTTCCGGGAAGGTAACCGTCACATCTTTCTTTTCGCCTGCCGATACGCCTACCAGCTGTTCCTCAAATCCCGGAATAAACATGCCGGAACCCAGAACCAGCTCCTGGCCTTCTGCAGTGCCGCCTTCAAACTGATCTTCTCCCACGAAGCCTGCATAGTCCAGCAGAACGGTGTCTCCATCCTGTGCCGGTCTTTCCACGCTGATGATGCGGGCATTTCTCTTCTGCAGAGATTTGATATCGTTATCTACATCCTCGTCTTTGACTTCATTTTCGATCTTTTCAATTTCCACGCCCTTGTAGTCTTTCACTTCCACAATCGGAGAGCAGGCCACTGTGATCGTTGCTGTAAAGCCTTCTCCTTTCTTCAGTTCAGAGAATTCTGCAGACGGACTGTCAATGATGTCCAGCTCCAGTTCCCGCAGGGCATTCGGGTAATGTTCTCGGAACAGCTCGTCGATGGCATCTTCAAAGAAGATTCCTTCGCCATAGTGCTTTTCAATGATGCTTCTTGGAGCCTTGCCTCTGCGGAAGCCAGGGATCTCAATATTCCCTTTCGCTGCCTGATATGCCTTGATCTGTGCATTGTCAAATTCTTCGGCAGTGAACTCCATGGTAAATTTTACATCGTTCTTTTCTCTGGAAATATAGGTTGCCTTCATTTAAATTTATCCTCCTGATTATATAAACCTTATTTTACTAAGACAATTACTTGATATTATAACTCTTTTTCTATGCAAAGTAAAGGAAATTGCGCCGATTTCACCACAATTTCACTTTTTTTCTGTTCCATGGCAGAAGAAAAACTGCTTCGGCCGAAAAAAAACGTTCTGAAAAGCAGTTTTTCACAATTATTCTGTAATTCCCAGAAGCTCGAGTCCTCTCTGATACTTGCTCTTGTTTTCAGGTTTCAGATTATATTTCGCCGCGATCTCCTGTCCCAGGGCCATCATATCCTGCTGATCTCCGGAATACAGTTCGATTTCCAGCTCCGAAATCGGGGCTGCGCCCCGGACCGTCCGGATTTCCCCCTCATCGTAAGACAGCACGCTGATCGACTTGCCGGTGTCGATATGCATCTGCTTCCGCACAAAGTCCATTTTCATGACCGGAAACAGTTTCACATTCTCCATCGCAGGACCGATCTCTTCGTAGATCGTACTTCCGCGAAAGATATCCAGCGACGGATGTTCCAGAAACGTCTCTTCCACGGCTGCATTCAGTTCTCCCCGGGTGTGCAGGCCGTTATTCGCATCGCCTCCCCATTTCAGAGTTGCCACCAGCCGTTCATCCTCGAAACGAACGCGGAACGCGATTTTCTTTTCCAGAAGTTTCCGGTCTTCCGTATCCAGATAGATCGCCTTCATCGTAATCGCCTGCAGGCTTTCACCGTCGGCCAGAGCCAGCAGGTGCTGGTCATTCAGAATGCGGTCACGGGTAAAGGATTCCTCTACCAGAAATTTCAGTTCAATCTCCATCTTACTTTCTCCATTATGTGTATCAGTTCCAAACAGCATGTGTATCTGTTTTACCACATTTATTCTGTCAAGTCAATTCCCCCATAAGCTTTTTTCCCGCTTCCAGTGCGCCGATCGCAAAAATTTTCTTCGACATGGCTGTATGGCGGATCTCCAGGATCTCATCCTCCATCGCAAAATATACCGTATGCTGGCCGCAGACGTTTCCCATGCGAAGGCTCTGCACCTTGCGGTCATCGGACGGATTCAGCCCCAGAACACGGCAGAGGGTCACTGCAGTTCCGCTGGGCCGGTCTTTCTTCTTCACATGATGACTTTCTGTGATCCGGATGTCACTCAGACTGCCTATCCTGGACGCTGCGAGTCTGCAGAGTTCCTCCATAACCCCCACACCCCTTGAGAAATTGCTGCTTCTCACTACCGGGCAGATTTTTTCCAGAAGATGCACCATTTTTTCCTCTTCCGGTCCATACCCTGTCACAGCCAGAACCACAGGTATATTACCCCCTTTTTCTCTGCAGTAATCATAAATTCTGCGGATTGCTTTCGGATGGCTGAAATCGATGAGCAGATCCGGTCTTTCTGACGGCCATGGTTCCTGCGAAAGAGGCTCCATGATACGGATTACATCAAAAGTCCTCTCTTCCTTTGCATAGCCTTCCATTACTTTTCCCATGGTGCCGCTTCCTATAATTCCAAGATACATATCGATACCTCCTCCGCATATTGTATGAAGGTGCCTTTGTCCAGATTCCCCGAAAAAAAAGGCGGCCGGATAAAAAAACGTCCGCCGCCTGTATTTTGCGAAAAAGAAAACAGAAACCGATCTATTTTTTTCTTGCCAGTTCCATAATCTCGCTGAACTTGCTCATCACATGGTCATAGCCTTTTCCCTTTACATGGGGGACCATGCATTCAGAACAGTCCTTTACGCCGTTCTCCAGATAGTGGAAATTTCCGCCGCAGTTTTCTCCCAGCGCATAAAGCGGGCAGTAGCAGAAAAGGCAGTTGAATTCCTCCGGTTTTTCTGTCTTGTGGCACGGGAAAAACTCACAGGTTCTGTGCTGTGTAAATTTAAAGTGTTCCGTTTTTATTTCATTCATCTCGATTCTCCTCAAAATACTCATTTTTCAATTGTATGACTTTCTTTGTTATTATACCTTCTGTCTGTCCAGATCGCAACCGGTTTTTACCGATTTGCCGGCCGACACTGCTGCAGCAGCCATGCCGCGCTGCTTTCACAAGTCCGGCTCTCGATGGTCATCGTCACATCCGTCCTGCAGCAGCGCCGGATTTCTTCCAGCACCCGCTGCATGTCCAGGATTCCCTCCTGCAGCGGATTGTGAAGATCCTGCTTTCCGTCGTTATTATGCAGATGGAAATGTCCGATGTACGGCCCCAGTTGCCGGATCCAGTCACAGACAGAATATTCGGGACGGGTGACCACGCAGGCATGCCCCACATCCAGACAGACCTGAATTCTCGGGTCATCCAGCCCACAGATCAGTTCCCGCTGCAGCTCCGGCGAGTCTTCAAATACATTCTCGATATACAGCTGAAAATCCTCTGGTTTATCCTTCATGAAATCGCCCCAGAATTCTATGGACTTTTCCAGCTGCCACTGCGGATCATAAATCAGCGGAATATAGCCGGTATGGACCACCATCCTGTGTATGCCGAAACGCTGCAGGACATCCCAGGCTTCATCCAGACGTTTTCTTCCCATCTCCACTGCTCTGTGATCGATCGAAGCCGGACAGATCTCCGTGAACGGACCGTGGGCTATGATCAGATGCTGCTCTGTGCCGCCGGACCGGATCTCCATCTCGATGGACCGGCATGTTTCCGGCAGATTTTCCGGATCCAGATTTTCTGAAATGCACAGGTCGTTCAGTTCGATCCCCAGTCCGTACTTTCGTATTATATCAACTGCTTTTTCAGAAAACGTTGCAATGCAGACACTATCTTTCGTCATTCTGCTTCCTCCCGCCTGATTTTCTTCTATTTGTAGATTCCATATTTGATCTTGATCCGCTCGATCTTTCGGATCATCGGATTGCCGATCAGAAAGATGCAAAGTGCCGCCGCCGCGCCATGAGCCAGATCATAAGGCAGACCCGTGATATACAGCAGGCGCAGTGTGTTCCAGCTGATTCCGCCGCCGCCCGGTATCCCGGCAGAAGTGAACATCGCGCAGATATTCATCAGTCCTCCATACAGAATCACCGTGGTAAAAAACGTAAACACCGTCAGCGTCAGATTGTCCGCCGGCAGCCGTTTCCGCTGCAGCAGAATGCCTGCGATCAGACCCGCTGCACCGAAGGCATAGAAACGCCAGCCCACTGCTGTCCCGAGCACATTCAGAGCACCCTGCACACCGCCGGCCTGCTGCATCGCCTCAAAAAATCCGGAAACCGTTCCGCCGGTCAGCTGCAGTGCTTCTTTTCCGGGCCAGAGCAGAAATGTGATGAAAGCCGCCGCTTCTGCCGCCACCATGCAGAGAACCGGCCCCAGGATCACACGGAAACTGTGTGATTTCGCCTCATCCGTAGTTTTGGTCAGATCCGCTTTATTAAACGCAAGTCCCGCCAGGAATCCCAGAAGGCCCCAGCAGAACATCTGCCATGGCGTCCAGAGGCCCTGCCCCATATAGAAGTTGCAGATGAATCTCGAAAGTGCCCCTACCAGAAATCCGGCTTCCGGTCCCATGGAAATTCCTGCGATGATAACCATGGCAGTACCGATCTGCAGCGGTACCGTAACATGAAAAAACATATGCGCCGCTACCGTAATGGCACTCATCATGGCAATCAGCACAATCTCCCGCGCTTTTGGCTTTCTCCGCTCAAACACCATGAAAAACGGCGCCATGGAGCAGATGATGACAGACAGGCTTCCCAGCATATACAGGCTTCCATCCTCCAGAAAGGTGGAAAGAAGAAGAATCACCGGAATTACCAGAAAAATCAGCACCGCAGAAACAGCGGTCCGCTTTCTTACTGCTTTTCTGCGGACGGGGTCGTATTCTGTTCTACCCACGAAGCCACCTCCTCCCATGTCACGAGACTGCGGTTCCACTGGCGGACAATCCGGTTGGCGGTCGTGGTATAGAAGCTGTTTCCTGCGAAAAATTCCCGTGCGCTGCCCTCCGAAGCCACTTCCCCGTCAAAGAACATGGCGCACCGGTCCGCATACTGGGCACAGAATTCCACATCGTGGGACACCATGAATAATGTCATGCCTTCCTCTTTCAGCCGCCGAAAAATACCAGCCAGTGTAATCTTGAAGAAAGGATCCAGACCCTTGGTCGGTTCATCCAGAAGCAGCAGCTTCGGTTCCAGAAGCAGAATCTTTCCCAGTGCCAGCCGCTGCTGCTCGCCGCCGGACAGGTCGTAAGGATGGGTTTTTGCCAGATGGCTGATTTCCATGGTATCCAGCATCTCGCGCACACGCTTTGCCTTTTCCGCCTCCGGCATTTTTCGGAAGTACAGCGCCTCTGCCAGTTCCTCTTCTGCTGTGATCTCTGTAAACAATGCCTGCGGATTCTGCGGCACCATGGCCATGACCTTCCCGGACAGCTTCGGAAGGTTTTCCTTTGTAACCGGTATTCCGTCCACCGTCACCCGTCCGCGCTGCGGCTTCAGAATTCCTGCCACTGCCTTCAGCGTTGTGGATTTTCCTGCACCGTTTCCTCCCATCAGACAGAACAGCTCCCCTTCCTTCACATCCAGATTCATGCCGCGCAGTACCGGATCGCTGCTTCTGTCGTACTGGAACCAGACTTCTTCCATCTTCAGGATGGATGGCGAATGCTTCCGCTCCTCCGCGTCAGTATCCGTTTCCTCGCAATTCTCCGGCTTTCTGTGCAAAATCGTTCTGTCCCGTTTTTCTTCTTCCGGGCATTCCGCTTCCGGTTCGCCCAGAACCGCTTCCAGCCACAGTCTTCCATCCCGGATCGTCAACGGTGCGATCCGCTTCCCGCCGATCTGCTGCAGTCCCTTTTCCATCCTGCTGCCGCCGCAGGCTGAGTAAATTTTCATCACCGATGGGAGCCCGTAAAACATCGGATGCCTTGTTTCCGGCGTATCTCCTGCCAGAAAGTCGCCGATCTTCCACGGACTGTCGTCCGCAAGAATCCTTCCTCCATCCATGACCACCACCCGGTCCGCCATGGGGATCAGATCCTCCAGCCGGTGCTCAGAGATAATCACCGTAGTCCCCAGATCCCGGTTGATCTTATATACTGTCTTGAGAAATTCCTCTGCGGCAATGGGATCCAGCTGTGACGTCGGTTCATCCAGAATCAGAACCTTCGGCTGCATCACCATCACAGATGCCAGGTTCAGAAGCTGTTTCTGACCGCCGGAAAGTTCCGCCACGCCCTTTCTGAACCAGCTCTGCATATCGAAAAAGCTGACCATCTCCGCCACACGTCTGCGAATCGCACTGTTGGAAAGCCCCAGACTCTCCAGACCGAATGCCAGTTCATGCCATACCTTGTCCGTCACCAGCTGGTTGTCCGGATTTTGCTGGACGAAACCGATGTCGGTGGTACTGAGACGGTCCGGAAGTTCGCTGACCTCCGTCCCGCGATAGAGCACCTCTCCCTCTCTGTCTCCGAAGGGCGTCAGATTTTTTTTCAGCTGCCTCAGCAGCGTGCTTTTGCCGCAGCCGGATTTGCCGCAGACCACGATAAACTCAGACTGGTTCACCGTCAGGTTCACCTGCTTCAGAGCAGGATGATCTGCCAGCGGATAGGTAAAGGTCAGATTTCGGATTTGTATGCTTGCCATTTCTTTTCTCCTGATAAATCAATCACAGCGGGCAGCAGAAGCAATATGATGTAACTTGCCAGCACCGTAAACTTCAGCGGTCCCCATGAAAGTGAAATTTTAGGATAATAATAAATCGAGGTCAGCCCCGCCATGCATCCGGCCGCCGCCGGAAGCCCTGCTGCCAGCAGTGCAAGCAGCAGATTTCTGTCCCTGTGAGTAAACCGGAACAGATGAAAGCTTGTCCTCCCCGGCAGGCCATATCCTCGCGCTTCCATAGAGTCTGATGTTTCAATGGATGCCTCCAGGGACCAGGAAATCAGTATGGAAACCTCCTTCACCGTCTGCCTTGCCCTGGCCAGGAGCCCTTTCTGCCCATGACGGCCCATACACTTCTGACCCATGAAGATCTCCTGATAACGGGTTTTGAGAAGCGGCAGAAACCGGAACACCATGGAAAGGGTCAGTCCCAGCACAGGCGCCGCCTTTCCGAACAGATAAATAAATTTATCCGACGTCATGACCACATTGAAGCAGGAAAACCAGAGAATGACCGCCGAAATCATGGCAGCTGCAGCCAGCCCGTACAGGAAGGCCTCCAGGGTGATTCTGCCGCCGTTGAGGTAAAACAGCACCGTCGCTCCGTTATGGGTGAACAATGTATTTACCACAGCCATGACGATTACGATGGGCAATGTCAGCAGAAGATTGAACTTCAGTGCTTTCTTTCCGGAAAGCACCAGAGACCAGAACCACCCCGCAGCTAGCGTCGCAGCCAGAAACACCGGATCCATGCTGAACATGGTAATCCCGATGACAAGGGCGAAATATATGAAGTTTACGGCGGGATGGAATGAAGCAAAACTGCTGCTTTCCCCCAGTCCCTGTTTCAGAATATCTTTCATCTATTTTACAGTCACTTTCTTCAATCTGCCATGGAATTGTCTCCCACATCTTTTCCCAGATCACAGGTATAGACCCATTCGATCACATCCCCGTCGCTGAGATAATAGGAAGAACAGCCGTAATTCGGGAACCATCCGTTCACCTTGTACATCCACCCGGACTGGTTTCCGCCGTCAAACTCATACAGATAATTGATACCTTCAATGTAATTGGATTCATACAGCGGCGTATAGCTGAATTCCAGCTGTATGTCATTGTTCCGGCAGACGGTGTTGAGCACATCAAACACGGTGTTCTCTGTGGTCCCTGCGTAA
>JALEHL010000052.1 GCA_022770665.1 Bacillota bacterium | reverse complement strand
GCACGCTGCCATCGACGATGCAACCGGCATGGTCGTCGGTGCATATTTTGATACACAGGAAACCTTGAACGGCTATTACCGCGTATTCCAGCAGGTGCTTGAAAACTACGGCATTCCGTACATGTTCTATACAGACAGAAGAACCGTGTTTGAGTACAAAAAGCTAGATGAAAAAGAACGGGATCTATCAAAAAACACGCTTACCCAGTTTGGATATGCGTGCAAGCAGCTCGGTGTGGAATTAAAGGTAACCAGCATCCCACAAGCCAAAGGCAGAGTGGAACGTCTATTTGGAACATTACAGTCACGCCTGCCAATCGAACTTCGATTAGCAGGCATCACTACGATCGAGCAGGCCAATGAGTTTCTCCCCCGTTACCTGGATAAATTCAATCGCCAGTTCGCTCTATCACCTCATTCTATCAAATCTGTGTTTGAAACGCAACCTACATCAGAAGAAATTAATCTGTTTCTTGCAGTTTTGACCGAACGGAAGGTGGATGCCGGCCATTGCATTCGGTACGAAAACCGGTATTACAAACTGGTCGACAGACATGGGATGGACACCTGTTACCACAAAGGGACATCTGCAATGGTGATTAAAACGTTGGATGGGACGCTATATTCCTGTGTGGACAAGGAAATCTACGTTTTGGAGGAAATCCCCGATCACGAAAGAAAATCGCGTTATTTCAGCACAAAGAAAGAGCTGGAAAAAAGTAGGGAAAAGAAGCCGAGGTACATTCCAAGCATGGATCACCCTTGGCGAAAGTGCAATTACATGAAGTATGTCTACGCCATGGTCGGCAAGGAGGAGCAATGGGCTTCCTGAAACAACATTAGCACCGGAGTTTCCGGTGCTAATATTAAAAAAATTTCAGGACATTTTCAGAAACGCTTGACAGGGGGTTTCTTCACTTTTTTTCATTTTTCTTTTGCTTTCGGCGAATCCAGCAGCCGGAACCCTTCCCGTATCCCTGTCCACGGTATCACAGCATCGCTTCATAAAAATAGGACCTTCGGAAAATGCCTTTGTTCTGTTTTCTAAATATATAATGTAAATAAAATCATCAATCAGGTCCTGTGGTGCTGTCTGCGGCTTCTCTGTCCGGTTCTATGCATAAAATATTCAGTGTTTCATTTTTCTTGTTATATAGTTTCTGCGTCCCCCCACATTCCACTGGGTCACTTTCTCCTTTCTCCCTGTTGCGAAATGCTGATACATGAAAATTCACATATAGCTCATGCATCCATCTCCTTCTGATTTTTTACACAATTGTATGGGTAGTCTTACATTTGTATAATTGTCTAATTTTAATCTATAGAATTGTACTTATATCTATTTTATATCTCGTTTATGAATTTTTTCTTCACGCTTCTTCACATTTTATTGACAAAGACTTTCTCCGTCATTATAATATAGGTATCTCGAATGAGATTCTTTACTTTACTTTTTTATTTACTTTTATATGAAGGAGGACTTTTTTATGGGTAAGAAGATTCCTATGTGGCAATGTGTCCTGGTATTAGTACTCATGATGTGTTTCCTGATGTGGGGTATCCTGAAGGATTCCGGCGGGGAAGCGCACATCGGTCTTATTCTGTCAGCCTGTGCAGCCGGTATCGTTGCTGTAGCGAATGGCTGGAAATGGGCGTTTATCGAACAGGGCATCTGTTCTGCCATCAACAGGTCCATGCAGGCATGCCTGATCCTGGCAATTGTAGGCGCCATGATCGCATCCTGGACCGTCGGCGGCGTTGTACCTTCCATGATGTATTTTGGAATTAAGGTCATTGCACCTTCCATTTTCCTGTTTACTGCCTGCATTCTCTGTGCTATCGTTTCCCTTGCGACCGGTTCATCCTGGTCGACAGCAGGATCCATGGGCGTTGCACTGATCGGTGTCGGCACCGCTTTAGGATTTTCAAGCGTAATGACCGCAGGCGCTGTTGTATCCGGCGCATATTTCGGCGACAAGATGTCCCCGCTTTCCGATACGACCAACCTGGCACCTGCTGTTGCGGGCTCTAATCTGTTTGACCACATCAAGCACATGATTTACACGACCGGCCCGTCTCTGATCGTTGCGCTGATCGCATACCTTGTCATGGGCTTCATGCATAGCGGAAGCGCTGACGCAGATACATCTCAGATTGACCTGATTCTTGGATTTATTACAGATAACTTCAAGGTCGGTATCATTTATCTGATCCCTCCTGTATTCGTAATCGTAGCTGTTGCCTTAAAGCTTCCTGCAATTCCGTCCCTGCTGGGCGGCGTTTTCCTGGGCGTTCCTTTCATGTTGATGCAGGGTACCGCCGTTACTGATCTGATGAATATCCTGAATAACGGATATGAAGTGGCAGGCACCGGAGACCCTGTTCTGGACGAACTCGCCGGTCTGCTCAGCTGCAAAGGTCTGCAGGGTATGTTCTGGACGATTTCTCTGATTCTCTGCGCGATGTCATTCGGCGGCATTGTAGACTGCACCGGAATCATGGGCACGCTGGCAGGTGCACTTCTGAAAGTTGCAAAAGGAAGAGGCGGACTGGTTCTGGCTACTGCAATCTCCTGTCTGTTTATCAATGCGACCTGCTGTGACCAGTATCTGGCTATCATCCTGCCGGGCAGAATGTTCAAGGAAGCATTCGAAGATATGCATCTGGCTCCAAAGAATCTGTCCAGATGCCTGGAAGATGTCGGTACGATTACTTCCAACTTCTTCCCTTGGAACACCTGCGGTGCTACGATGAGATCCTTCCTTGGTGTGGGAAGCGGATATATTCCGTATGCTGTTCTCAACTGGTTTAACCCTCTCGTTTCCATTTTCTACGGCTACACCGGCATCACCATGGTGAAGATGACGGATGAGGAATACCAGAAAGTTCTGGAACGGAGAGAAGCGGAGAGACAGCAGGCAATGAAGGCTATGGAAGCTTAGACTTCAGCAGTATCTGCGTGAATCGCAGTATTGTGCAGTATTGTAAAGAACTTATTCCCAACGAGTATAAAAAAGGGGCTGTCGCATTAACGGAAAATAACCGTTAGGGCGGCGGCCCTCTTTCCTTTGTTGGAATGATTGAAGAATTAGTGGGTCTCTCGCATGTACTTTTCCGAAACTCCTGTAACACAAACCAGAGGCAGCCATGAACTGTCTCTCTGCTTTTCTTTCAATTTTCATTCGCTAAATTATGCAGCTCCTGTTGCATCCGTTTTTAGCTCATACAGATGCAAATCCAGCTTGTCGTTTTGTATTCGGCAATGAAGCCTGCCCAGGTTATGAGCCATGGCATATAGCACACTTTCTGCCAGTACCTTTTCTTTTCCGCGACATAGATAGTGCGTCTCTTCCCGTGTATATCCAGATGCTGTTTTTACCCGTGCTGTCTTTGTCTTTACCATCAACTTGCCATTGTGGCAAATATAGCAGTCCTTCTCTGCATCATATCGCATATTCTCTTTCTTGCCGATCTGTGCTTCGAATTTCTTCGTTCCAATCTGCTCGTAATTGGATGGTTTGATGTAGGCCTGAATGTTCTTTGTTTCCAGATACTTCAGGTTCTCCTCACTTTCGTAGCCTGCGTCTGCTACCAGCCTTGTGAAATGAAACGGAAGATTGGATTCCATTTGCTCCAGAAATGGTTTCAGTGTTAGCACATCGGTTGGATTCGGAAAGATTCCCACATCAACGATGAATCCCGAATTCACAGCATGCTGCAGATTGTATGCTGGTTTTCGCTGTCCGTTCATTATATGATCATCTTTCATATGCATAAAGGCGGCATCGTGGTCGGTCTTCGAGTAGCTGTTTCGGTTTCCACAGATATGAAGCTGTGTTTCGTATTCCTTCATCTTTGACAATGCAGCACGTAAATCCTCAATATCCTTCTGAAGCTGTTCTTTCCGATGACCACGGCCGGATACGAACTGCAGATTTCCTTTGCCTGCCATTGCGTTCAATTTTTTCAGGTACTTCTTCACATGCTTTTTATGCACCTCTTTGTGCCAGAGTGGCTTAAATCCGTATCTTTCGATAATATCGCCGACAGCAGCGCAGTTTTCTGAAGGTACCGTGCCTGGCGCTTTGTCACCGCTTTCTTCCATACGAAAGTGTACTTATTCGCACTGGCCTCAATCTTCGTTCCGTCGATGAAAACCTCCGTATCCGTAACCTGATTCAAGCGATACAGAAGATCCGTCATCTGTGCCAGGAGCTGATTTGCGCACTTGGTGAAATGCTTTGTTCTGAATCTTGCGATAGCCGCATGATCCGGTGCTTTTCGTCCTTCCAGCAGATACATGTAATTGATGTCTCGATTGCAGTTTTTCTCGATAATTCTCGAAGAATTCTCCTTGCGTTCGTGATGAGCATACAGCATGATTTTCAGCATGATTTCAGGAGACGCGTATTTCTCTGACGATATTCTTTTGATCGTTATGATCATTCAGTGTATACTGTTTACGTAAAATGTTGTGTTTGGTCATACAACTATTTTACCGCAAACGCTGTATGCATGTGTGTACAGGGTTGTTTTTTGATTGTTTTTTGTATGCGGATTGTACATGAAAAGAGGGCCGCCGCCCTAACGGTGAAAACCGTTAATGCGGCAGCCGCTTAACCATTTCTGGCAATTTTGCATTTCAGGTTAACCGATTCCGGATTCTGCGACCGCTGCCGTTTCTTTTTTTAACCGTCTGGCCGAAAAAGCTGCAAATTAGTTAACATTTTAGGCTCTTTTCGCGGCGCACGGTACCCGTCAGCCTCCATTTTTCCCATTCACGTTAACCCGTTTTTTCGTTTTTTCCCAATTTGGTTAACTTCGTTCACTGCGTTCCCTGCATGGAACCGGGCGCACGATAGAAAAAGCTGCCGCATTCCGGTTTCCCGTTCATGCGACAGCCCCGTTTTTATACTCGTCCGCTGCTTATGCAGACGTGACGATTGTTTCATGATGTAACGCTATAAGGTGCCCGCATTCCTGCGGGCACCTTATAGCGTTACATCATTTTTATATTTTATCAAGGAATCGGATTTTCTGTTAATATAGAATGTATAATGTATACTTTCGATACAACAATATCATATACCTTTCTCCCCGCGTCGTCAAATAATATTTTCATCGATCCTTGCTTTTTTTCAAATACATTTTATGGTCCAGATCATACGATTCCTGCCGCACCCCTCTGCCTCCGCTTTTGCTGGTGTGCTGTCTGGCCTTTTTCAGTTTTTCAAAGTGCTGCTCATATTTTTCTTCACATTTTATCATACTATTTCTGAAAGGATTGAACCGTTCGATGGAAAACTTGTTTCTGGAGCTGCTGCAGGCAGTGAAGAGAATTACTGCACCCGTGCTGGAAGCCCTGTCCCCTCTTCTGATCGGACTGCTTCTTGCTTATCTTCTTTATCCGGCCGCTGCATGGATCGAAAAAAGAACCGGTCGGCGCTGGTCGATATTTTTTACGTATCTGGGACTTTGCGCGGCACTTGCCGGCATGAGTTACGGTTTTCTCGTGCTGATATCCGGCAGCCTGCCGACCGGAAATTTCAGAGAAATCACAGATATGGTGCGCATCTATTTTGAACAGGCAGGCCAGTCCCTGGCAAACTTCGCAGAGCAGTATATTCCGGGAAGCCAGTCCGCAGTTGGCCACGCTGCAGACTGGCTGAAAGGTTGGGTCATAAGGCAGATTCCGTCTGCGTCTGCCGCCGATGACTTGATTTCACGTTTAACGGGGGGTGCTGTACGCCTGTTTCTCGGAGTCATCGTTTCCGTCTATCTGCTTAACGACAGAGAGTATTTTCTTCTCCTTGGTCAGAAATTTCTTTCCATGCACATGAAACAGAAAGCCCATGGAATTGTCTGTGAAACCGCAGACGAGATCCATCGCGTCCTTTCCGCTTTTCTGAAAGGGATCCTCGTAGATGGACTGATTGTTGCATTTCTCTCTTCTGCAGTGCTTGCTGTCCTCGGTGTGGAATATGCCGTCGTCCTGGGGCTGCTGATGGGTGTCCTGAATGTGATACCCTATTTCGGTCCTTTCATCGGTATGATTCCCGCCTTTCTCACAGCACTTGCCGGCGGCGGCATTCTAAAAGCAATCGCCGCCATTCTGGGACTTTTCCTTGTCCAGCAGATCGACGGCGATTTCATTTATCCACATATTGTCGGCAGCACCACAGGTCTTCATCCGCTTTTTGTGCTGCTTGCCGTCAGCATTTCCGGCTGTTTTTTCGGTCTGATCGGCATGGTGGCAGCAGTACCCGTAGCAGGCATCATCCAGATACTGATTCGACGCCAGGTTCTCCGGTAAATCTGGCGAAAAGGCTTCGGAATCTGCCTGCCGCTCTCTATCCGAAGATCGGTGGATAATCCAGCGTTTCTCCGCTCTTTTTCACTTTTACCGCCTTCAGATATGCTCTTGCAGTGTCCATACAGGTCAGAACCGGAAGACCATGCTCAATAGCCTGACGGCGGAGCGGGAACATTTCTGTAGAAAGGTTGTTCGTCACCTGCGGTACATTGATGACTACCTGGATTTTATTGCCGATCATTTTCCCGACCTCTTCAAACGGCACCATCTCACAGTCCACAGTTTCTTCCTTCAGGAACTGCGCCGTTCCAGCTGAACCATAAATCCGGAATCCTTCTGCTTCCCATTCTTTCATGATTTCCGCATTGGCCTTCGTTTTATCGTGATTCCGCAGGGAGACATAGACACCGCCGCCGGTAAAGATATTCATTCCGGCACCGAGAAATCCCTTATACAACGCTTTGTCCAGATCCGGATCCATACCCAGAACTTCTCCCGTTGACCGCATTTCCGGTCCCAGCGCCACATCCACATTCGTTAGCTTCGCATTCGAGAAGACCGGAACTTTCACTGCATAGAATCCGGATTTCGGATACAGTCCGCATCCCCACTCAAGATCCGGGAGTTTCTGGCCCAGCATGACCGCTGTAGCGGCCTTTACCATCTGCACGCCGGTTACTTTGCTGAGAATCGGCACGGTCCGGGATGCACGAGGATTTACTTCAATGACATAAATTTCTTTTCCATCGTATACGTACTGCACATTCATCAGGCCGCAGACATGAAGTGCACGGGAGATTCGCTCGGTATAATCAATGGCTTTGTCCACGACTGCATCAGGCAGGGAATAGGCCGGATAGACGGAGATGCTGTCACCGGAATGAATACCGGTCCGCTCAATGTGCTCCATAACACCAGGCACCAGAAGGTTTTCTCCATCGGCTACAGCATCCACTTCAAACTCGATTCCTTCCACATACTTGTCGATCAGAACCGGATGATCCGTTGACAGGGACACCGCCTCTTTCAGATACTGGTACAGTTCCTCATCGTTATAGACCACCTGCATCGCCCTGCCTCCAATCACAAAAGACGGGCGGACGATGAGAGGATATCCCAGTTTCTCTACAATCGCTGCTGCCTCTGAAACATGCGTAATGGCACCGCCATCGGGCGTCGGAATATCAATTTCATGAAGCAGCTGGGAGAATTTTTCCCGATCCTCTGCCAGATCGATATATTTGTTCCGTGTTCCCAGCACAGGAATGCCACGTTCGGAAAGGCCCTCCGCCAGATTGAGCGCGGTCTGGCCCCCCAGCTGCAGAATCACACCCTTCGGCCGCTCCTTCTTGATCACATTCATGATATCATCCACATGCAGTGCCTCGAAATACAGTTTGTCCGCTGTATCAAAATCCGTGCTGACCGTTTCCGGATTGTTGTTCACGATGATCGACTCATAACCCAGTTCCCGCAGTGCCCAGACACCCTGCACACAGCAGTAGTCAAATTCTATGCCCTGTCCGATCCGGATCGGACCGGACCCGACCACCAGCACCTTTTCCGCATCATCCGCAGCAGACTCATCCTCTTCATCATAGCAGGAATAGTAATACGGCGTTGCTGCCTCGAATTCACCAGCGCAGGTATCTACCATCTTATAGACCGGGTGAATATCATAATACGTCCTGAGATCATGAAGCGCATTTGAATTCATGCCTGTCAGGCTCAGAATTTCCGCATCGGTAAAGCCCATCGTCTCAGCTTCTTCAATCAGCCCTGCGGATACCGGTTCTTTTTCCAGCCGTTTTTCCATATGTACTATATTTGCGATTCTGCTTAGAAACCACATGTCAATTCGCGTTCTTTCATGGATTTCTTCCAGGTTCATCCGCTCTCGCCGCAGCAGCTCCGCAATTACAAACAGTCTTTCATCATCGCAGGCCATCAGCTTTTCTTCCAGTTTTTCGCTGGACAGTCCGGTCACATACGGGATCCGCAATCCATCGCAGCGGACTTCCAGGGATGTGACAGCTTTCAGCAATGCACTCTCAAAAGATCTGCAGATGGACATGACCTCGCCGGTCGCCTTCATCTGTGTGCCCAGTTTCCGGCTGGCGGTCCGGAATTTGTCGAACGGCCATTTCGGGAATTTCACGACACAGTAGTCCATAGCCGGCTCAAACAGTGCACTGGATTCTTCGGTGATGTAGTTGGACAGTTCATCCAGGCTGTAGCCCAGTGCGATCTTTGCAGCGATTTTCGCGATCGGATATCCGGCAGCTTTGGATGCCAGCGCAGAAGACCGGCTCACACGCGGATTCACTTCAATCACAATATATTCGCTGGAATCCGGATTCAGTGCGAACTGTACATTACAGCCGCCTTCAATCTTCAGAGCACGGATAATCTTCAGCGACGCATTCCGGAGCATCTGGTATTCCGCATCTGCCAGAGTCTGGGTCGGTGCCACCACAATGCTGTCTCCCGTATGGATTCCCACCGGATCCAGATTTTCCATGGAACAGATGATGATGCAGTTGTCCTTCCCGTCCCGGATCACTTCGTATTCGATTTCCTTCCATCCTGCTACAGATTTCTCAATCAGAACCTGACCGATCGCGCTTTTTTCAATGCCCAGCTGTACCAGTTCCTTCAGTTCCTTTTCATTCTTCGCGATGCCGCCCCCGGTTCCTCCCAGGGTGAATGCCGGACGGATAATTACCGGGAAACCTTCTTTCTGAACAAAATCCGCCGCCTCTTTCTGGCTGGTTGCAATGGCAGACGCCGGGATCGGTTCTCCGATCTCATTCATCAGCTTCTTAAACTGCTCCCGGTCTTCCGCCTTCTCGATTGCCTGACGGTTTACCCCCAGCAGTTCCGTTCCCAGCTCCTCTAAAATTCCTTTTTCCTCCAGCTCCATCGCCAGGTTCAGCCCGGTCTGTCCCCCGAATCCGGCCAGAATCCCGTCGGGTCTTTCCTTGCGGAGAACGGCCTCTACCGCTTCGCAGGTCAGCGGCTGGATATACACTCTGTCTGCAATGCCCTGATCGGTCATAATTGTAGCCGGGTTGCTGTTAATCAGAATCGTTTCGATTCCTTCTTCCCGGATTGCCTTGCAGCACTGCGTTCCCGCATAGTCGAATTCTGCTGCCTGTCCGATAATAATCGGGCCGGAACCGATGATCAGTACTTTTTTTATATTCTTCTTCAGCATGGTGTTCTCCTCATTTCTTCATCATTTCCACAAACCGGTCAAACAGATACTGACTGTCAGCAGGTCCAGGATTTGCTTCCGGATGATACTGCACCGAAAAAATAGGCCTGGTTCTGTGACGCATGCCTTCTACTGTACGATCATTAAGATTCAGTTCCGTCACTTCCATATCATGCAGGAGAATGCTCTCCGCTTCCACTGCATAACCATGATTCTGCGATGTAATGCAGCTTCTTCCCGTTTCTTTGCTATAGACACCATGATTCGCACCCCTGTGTCCATATTTCAGCTTATAGGTCCTTCCGCCGGCAGCCAGCGCCAGAATCTGGTGGCCCATGCAAATTCCGAACATCGGGAGAGGTTTCCCATCCTGCCGGTCTGCGTGCATCAGTTTCCTCACTTCCGCAATGGCTTCCTGCGCCGCCGCCGGATCTCCCGGCCCGTTGGAAAGGAATACACCATCCGGATGAATCGCAAGGACTTCTTCTGCCGTAAAACCGTACGGGAACAGATGCACGTTGCACCCGGCTTGTTCCAGTGCCTGGAGAATGGATCGCTTCGCACCGAAGTCTAGTACCGCCACGTTCAGTTTTTCTTCTTTATATTCCTGCAGATCCGCCGGTCCTGCCCAGGCAGCCTCCTTCATGTAGTCGGTTCGCAGACTGGTTTCTTCGCAAAGTTTTTTCAGCTGACGATAGCTGAGACTCTCTGTCGTGATCACACATTTCACGGTTCCGTTCTGCCGGATTTTCTTCGTGATCTTTCTGGTATCCACACCTGCAACCCCAGGTACATCCATCTCTGTCAGCCACTGGCTCAAAGTTTTTTCGCACCTGTAGTTGGACGGCGTTTCGCAGACTTCTTTCACAACCAGTCCGCAGGCATAGATTCGATCGGACTGATCATCTTCCTTATTTATACCGTAATTGCCTGCCAGAGGCCAGGTCATGGTAATCACCTGACCCAGATACGACGGATCCGTCAGCGTCTTCTGGTATCCTGTCATTGCTGTATTGAAAACCAGTTCGCCTACGCATGTCTTGCAGGCCCCAAAGCCTTCTCCCTCAAACAGGCTTCCGTCCTCCAGGTAAACTTTCCCTTCCATGCTTTCACTCCTTTTCATTTTAATACATCGTTTCCCGTTTATGCAGTGTTTATTCATATATATTGCATTAAATCTGCATATTAATTTACCGTTAAACGATTATACACCTCTATATCACATGATGCAAGATTATTTATTCATGTTCTTGAAAAAATACTTGCATTTTTATGAGTTTTCCACAAAAAAGCCCTTGATTTTGTATTTCTGTGCGTGTATAATAACTACTGTTTTTAAGATATTATTCAAATATTGAAATATTTATTCATGATATGTGGAGGTAATCAACATGGCAAAACAGAAAATCGTGCTCGCCTATTCCGGCGGACTGGACACGTCTATTATCCTGACCTGGCTGAAGGAGCAATATGACTGCGAAGTGATCGCAGTATGCTGCAACGCCGGGCAGAAAGAAGACTTTAAAGAAATTGAAGAAAAAGCGTACCGCACCGGCGCTTCCAAAGCATATATTCTCGACATTCAGAAAGAATTTGTGGAAGATTACATCTGGCCGACTGTGAAAGCTGGAGCGATCTATGAAAACGCTTATCTTCTCGGAACTTCCATGGCCCGCCCTCTGATGGCGCAGAAGCTGGTGGAAATCGCCGAGAAGGAAGGCGCCTATATTATCTGTCACGGCTGTACCGGCAAGGGTAACGATCAGGTGCGTTTTGAAACCACCATTAAAGCGTTGAATCCTGCTATCAAGATCATCGCACCGTGGAGAAGCTGGGACTTCCATTCCAGAGAAGATCTGATCGAATATGCGAAAGCACATGATATTCCAATCCATCAGACGGTAGCAAAGATCTATTCCAGAGACGAAAATATCTGGCATATCAGTCACGAGGGCGGTAATCTGGAGAATCCGTGGAATGAACATAAGAAAGACATCCATGTACTGTCCTGCGAGCCGGAAGACGCGCCGGATCAGGTAGAGTACGTGGAAATCGATTTTGAAAAGGGCGTTCCTGTCGGCCTCAACGGCGAAAAGATGGAAGCGGTTGCCCTTCTGGAAAAACTGAATGAACTGGGGAGCAGAAACGGCATCGGTACGATCGATATCATTGAAAACCGTCTGGTCGGCATGAAATCCAGAGGTGTATATGAAACACCGGGCGGAACCATTCTCTACGCAGCCCATGAGGATCTGGAACGTTTGATCCTCGATCGTGACACAATGCAGTACAAAAATATTGTCGCACAGAAATTCTCGCAGCTTCTCTACGACGGACTGTGGTTCACGCCGCTGCGGGAAGCGATTAGCGCTTTCGTAGACAAAACCCAGGAACAGGTAACCGGTACCGTAAAGATGAAGCTTTATAAGGGCAACGCCCTGCCGGTAGCCAGCAAGTCCGACTATGCACTGTACAGTGAAGAGTTCGCCACCTTCAGTGCAGACGAGGTTTACAACCAGCATGATGCAGAAGGATTCATCAATCTGTTCTCCCTGCCGCTGAAGATCCGCGCGATCCAGAAAGAACAGCTGGAAGGCGGCTCCAAATATAGCGATGTGCTTGAAAAGAAGATCCTGAAAGGAGGAGACTTCAAAGAATGAAGATGTGGAACGGCAGATTTGCCAAAGACGAAAACCCTGCGGCCAATGCATTCAATTCCTCCACATCATTTGACGGCCGTATGTGGAAACAGGACATTCTGGGCAGCATCGCCCATGCGAAAATGCTCGGGAAACAGGGCATTATCACAGAAGAAGAGTCCGCATGTCTGGTAACCCATCTGAAAGAGATTTACTGGGATATGGAAGCCGGACGTCTGGATTTTGAGCCGGAAGACGAAGACATCCACATGTTTGTGGAACGGATTCTCACCCACCGCATCGGTGAAACCGGCAAAAAGCTCCATACTGCAAGAAGCCGCAACGACCAGGTTGCACTGGACTTCCGCATGTATCAGAAGGAGCTCATTGAAAATATCGACAAAGCACTCTATTCTCTTTTAGAAGTTTTGTACAGGCTGGCATGTGGGCATCAGGACACGGTTCTCCCCGGGTTCACCCACATGCAGAAAGCCCAGCCTGTGCTGCTAGCACAGCACCTGCTTGCATATTATCAGATGTTTGACCGCGACCGGCAGCGGTTCGCCGACTGCCTGAAACGGACAGACTATATGCCGCTGGGTGCAGGGGCGCTGGCCGGTACCACATACAATACGGACCGCCAGTATCTGAAAGAGGAACTGGGTTTCTCAAATCTATGCACCAACAGTATGGATGCAGTCAGTGACCGGGATTTCGCCATTGAGTTCCTCAGCTGCTGCTCCATGGCCATGATGCACCTGTCCCGTCTCTGTGAGGAACTGATTCTCTGGTGCAGTCCGGATTTCGGTTTCATCGAGATGGACGACAGCTACTCCACCGGAAGCAGCATCATGCCGCAGAAGAAAAATCCGGATATGGCTGAACTGATTCGCGGCAAGACCGGCCGTGTCTATGGCGATTTGATGGGTCTGCTGACGGTGATGAAGAGTCTGCCGCTGGCCTATAACAAGGATATGCAGGAAGACAAGGAACCGGTGTTTGATGCGCATGACACGCTGACCGCCTGTCTAGATATGATGCAGGCTATGCTTTCCACCATGACGGTGAAAAAGGAAGCCATGGCTGCCTCCGCAAAATCCGGCTTCATGAACGCTACCGACGCTGCAGACTATCTGGTTTCCAAAGGTCTTGCATTCCGTGACTGTCACGAGATCATCGGAAAGATGGTTCTCTACTGTATCAGCGAAGGCAAGAATCTGGAGGATCTGTCTCTCGAAGAAATGAAACAGTTCTCTGACGCCTTCGATGAAGATGTGTATGAGCATATCGATATCCTTGCCTGCATCAAGGCAAAAAAGTCAGAAGGCTCCACTTCACCGGAGAGTGTGAAGGCGCAGCTGGACATGATTAAGGAAAAAGAGAGCTTCTAGCCTTTTCTTTCAACCCATAGTATTCTTTAAAACAATCCGCCGGGCAGACCCCCGGCGGATTGTTTTTTTAAATATGCAGAGAATCCGACAAGTCACTCTGCCTCACATTCCATCACCACCAGCAGCGTCCCCTCTTTCACCTCGATGTCTGCCGGCTCGCCGATCAACTCGTTGCTGACACCCAGCGGGAAGGATCCGGTGAGCTGTGCGTCTTCCAGCGTGTATTTGAGGCCCTTCAGGGTCACGCCCTTCGCACAGTCTCCCATGCAGAAGACAGAAACCATGCCCCGGTCACGGGCAGGAAGATTCAGACGCCCGGATTTTGCACCGTTATTGCCGCAGATTGCAGTAGCCCACACTCTTCCATCGGTCATCCATCCCTTCATGCCGCGCTGTGCCAGCCAGACGAGATGCTGCAGGTTTGCGACAGTGTGCTCCAGCTTGCCGCCCAGGCAGCCATGAAAGACGAAAGTGCGATATCCCCGCGCTGCGCCCTTCTCCATCGCAACAAACGTATCTGTCCAGTCCTTCCTCACCGAAAGGCGCACCACATTCTCATGCTCCGGCTCGTATCCCAGCGTGTCGAAATCTCCCACCACCATATCCGGACTGACGCCAGCATCTTCCAGATACCGCAGGCCTCCATCCGCAGCGATGATATAATCTTCTTTCTTCGGGGCAAACCCTTCGGCATGCAGCCCGCCGCACGGCCCCGCACCAACAATCCAGCAGCAGGGTGTTTTTTCGTTGTGTTCTGTCTCTTTCATTGTTTTTCCCCTTCACGGACTTTTTTATTATTCTATTGTAGCACCTCACCGTCTGCTGCCGCAAGCTTTCTGCAAAAAAACAGGAAACCCGTGTTTCCACGGGCCCTGCAGCATAAAAGGATACATATCAGAATCTTCTTGAATTTGCTTACGCGAAGGTAATGACCGTTCCGGTTTTGCCTTCCAGCGCATCGATTGCCTTATCAAGAGAAGTAATGATCGCCTTCTTGTTCGGATTGGCTCTGACGAACTTCATAGCAGCCTGCACCTTCGGCAGCATGCTTCCCGGTGCGAACTGGCCCTCTTCGCAGTATCTTGCTGCGTCTGCCAGATTCAGGGAAGACAGGTTCTCCTGGTTCGGCTTGTTGAAATTGATCGCTACTTTCTCCACTTCGGTCAGGATCATCAGCGCATCGGCATCGACCTGCTCTGCCAGCAGCTCTGCAGCGAAATCCTTATCGATCACCGCAGCAACTCCTTCCAGTGTGCCGTCCGGATTCTCGATGACAGGGACACCGCCGCCTCCGCATGTGATCACGATGGTAGAATCCCAGAGCCGCTTTACTGCGTCGATTTCAACGATTTTTCTCGGCAGCGGAGAAGGTACGACTCTCCTCCAGCCTCTGCCTGCATCTTCCTTCATGGTGTAGCCTTTTTCATCCGCCAGTTTTTTTGCTTCTTCTTCACTGTAAAACGGGCCGATCGGCTTGGAAGGGTTCTGGAAGGCCGGGTCTGTCTTCTCTACAACCATCTGGGTCGCCAGCGTGACAACCGGAATATTTTTATTTCTCTTGTTCAGCGCATACTTCAGTGCCTGCTGCAGGTGATATCCGATATATCCCTGAGACATGGCGCCGCATACATCGAACGGCATTGCCGGTGTAACTTCTTTCGCGGTTTCTGAAGCAAGCAGGATTCTGCCCACCTGCGGTCCGTTTCCATGAACGACTGCAACTTCATAGCCTCTTCCGCTGATTTCAGCGATATGCTCGCAGGTTTTTCTCACAACTTCAAGCTGTGCTTCTGCTGTTGCCGGACCTTTTCCGGACTGCAGCGCATTTCCGCCCAGGGCAATCACTAATTTCTGTGCCATTTCTCTATTCTCCTCTGTTAAAAAACCGGGTACGTTCTCCCTGGTGAAGCGGTACCTGACGTTCTGTACGAGTCTTCATCCCCGTACCCGGTCTGTTTCTTACATCATACAATACATACACGATACATGCTCTGTGTCATGCAAAGACTTTGTTTCTGCGATATCTCCCGCCTATAAATCGTCTCTGTTCACAGGGCAGGACATACATCTCGGACCTCCTCTTCCTCTGGAAAGCTCCGCGCTTGGAATCGCCAGCACTTTGATGCCCTTCCGGTCCAGCAGGTCATTGGTCACATAGTTTCTCTCATAAGTGACTACCGTTCCCGGTGCAATACAGAGCGTATTCGATCCGTCATTCCACTGCTCCCTCTGGGCTGCAATCAGATCATCGCCTCCGCAGCGGATCAGATCCACTGCCGGAAGTTTCAGTTCGAGAGCAAGGATTTTGTTCAGCTCATCCTTCATGGCATTGAACTTCAGACGTCCGCCTTCACCCAGAGTAATCTCGTAGACCCCCAGCGGGCCTTCGATCTCCGGATGGATGGTGAACTTGTCATAATCCACCATGGTGAACACTGTGTCAAGATGCATGAATGCTCTGCACTTCGGGATGTCAAAGACCAGCACCTTCTTGAAGGTGGAGTTCTTCAGCAGGTTCTCTGCAAAATTTTCAATACCGGACAGTGTGGTTCTCTGGGAATATCCCACAGCCACCATGTCTTTGGACAGAACCAGAACATCTCCGCCTTCAATAGAATAATTTCCGTAGACATCATACCACATCGGAGTATCTTCCAGTGCAAAATCCCGGTTATACTTCACCATGTATTTCAGCAGCAGCGCTTCGCGGCGTCTTGCCGGTGTGCTCATGTGGTGGATGTTGATGCCGTTGCCGACGCAGGCACCAGGGTCTCTGGTGAAGTACAGATTCGGCATCGGATCACTGACGATCGGATCGTCATCCTCTACAATATCCACCAGAGAATTCGTGGAGATGTGCCGGATCTCATCGGCATAGATCCCTGCAATGCAGGTCTCGATCAGATCATCCGGCTCCTTCGACAGCAGATATTCGGCAACTGCCTCTCTGCGTCCTTCTGAGTGGAATTCACTCAGTTCGACGAATTCTCTGACAAAGTTGTATTTGATCTTCTCATCATGCAGCGCCTTGGCCGTTTCTTTCTCATAGTAGCAGACTTCAACGCCGTTTTCCTCCAGAAGCCGCGCAAATGCGTCGTGCTCCTGCTGTGCGACTTTCAGATAAGGAATGTCGTCAAATAATAGTCTTTCGAAATTATTCGGAGTCAGTTTTTCGAGTTCTCTTCCAGGTCTGTGCAGCAAGACCTTGTTCAGCTTTCCGATTTCGGAATAGTTATGAATTCCAGGATACATATCTGAGTCCTCCTTTTTTGACTTGTTCTGAAGGGACTTTCCCTTCAGTGAAGAGGTTGGAACGGAATTAACCGATGGTTGCTACAATAACAGCCTTGATGGTGTGCATTCTGTTTTCTGCTTCGTCAAATACTACGGAGTTCTTGCTTCTGAATACTTCGTCGGTTACTTCGCGGATGTCATAGCCGGCTTCCTTCTGGGTCTTGGCCATCTTGGTCTCAAAATCGTGGAAGGACGGCAGGCAGTGCATGAACAGGCAGTCAGGATTTCCGGTGGAGTCCATCAGTTCCTTCGTGACCTTGAACGGGGTCAGCAGTCTGACTCTTTCCGGAATTTCCGCTTCCTCACCCATGGATGCCCATACGTCAGCGTAGATCACGTCTGCGCCCTTCAGGCAGGCAGGATCGCTGGATACTTCGATGATTGCGCCGGTTTCCTTGGCAACTTCCTGCACCTTTGCAATGACATCCTGGTTCAGTTCAGCCTTTAATTCGTCCGGACCGTAAGCCACATAGTGCATGCCCATCTTCGCGCAGCCGTACATCCATGCATAGGACATGTTGTTTCTGATGTCGCCGGAGAATACAACCTTAACCTGGTTCAGCGGCTTGGCAACGTGCTCTTCGATGGTCAGCAGGTCAGCCAGAATCTGGGTCGGATGATCCACATCCGTCAGACCGTTCCATACAGGAACGCCTGCATACTTGGCCAGACCTTCTACGACTTCCTGATCGAAACCTCTGTATTCGATACCGTCATAAAATCTGCCCAGAACTTTTGCGGTATCTTCCATGGTTTCCTTCTTGCCCATCTGAGAGGAGCCGGAATCCAGGAAGGTTACGCCGGCACCTTCGTCCATAGCAGCAACTTCAAATGCGCATCTGGTTCTGGTGGAAGTCTTTTCGAACAGCAGAACGATGTTCTTTCCCTTCAGCACCTGGTTGCAGATACCGGCTCTCTTCTTCGCCTTCAGATCATGTGCCAGATCCAGCAGATATCTGATTTCCGCCGGTGTGAAATCCATCAGTGTCAAGAAGCTTCTACCTTTTAAATTTACAGCCATTTTTTATCTCCTTTCGTTTTGCAAAATCCACTCGCCTGAGTTTTTGCTTTCCCAATCATTCTTTCTGATTGAAATTTTACTATAGTTAGAAAAAATTAAAAGTACCAGTATCTTTTATTTTTTGTGTACCAGCATACTTCGAATCGTTTCTTTTAATATATCCATTCCCTGCTGGATCCGCTCCGCACTTTCGTAGGAGTAGTTCAACCTGATATGGTCTCTTCCTCCGTTTTTCATGGGATAAAACACATATCCCGGGAGGAGCGACACGCCGCGCCGATGTGCTTCCACCACCAGCTCCCGGCTGTCAATCCCCTCCGGCAGCCGGCACCAGATATAGACACCCCCGCGAGGCCGTTCATATTCCACCCCGAGTAATTTCATCTGGTCCAGTTTTCTGCACATGACTTCCTGTTTCAGAGCGTAATTTTCCCGAAACTGCTCCAGGATCTGATAATAACTTCCATCTTCCAGGTATTTGGCCACCAGCTTCTGTGTCAGCCAGTCTGTGGCTACCATTCGTACAGAAACCAGATAGGACAGACTGCGGATGAGCGCCTTGTCGCCAACGACGAAAGCCAGGGATAATCCCGGCATGAAGGTCAGAGAAAATGAATATATGTAAATGACATTATTCAGTGTATCGTACGCTTTCAGTGGCAGAAATTTCGCTCCGCTGTAGATCAGTTCGGAGGCGGCATCCTCTTCAATAATCGCCACTCTGTGTTTTCCCGCGATTGCAAGGATCTGTTTCCGCCGTTCCATAGACAGAATCGCACCGGTCGGATCATGAAAGCTGGAGTTGACGTAGAGAAACCGAGGCTGATACAGCAGAATCAGCTCTTCCAGCCGATCGCACTGCATGCCGTCCATATCCACCGGCACCGTGATCACCCGTCCGCCGGCCAGTTCCATCGTCCGGTAGGCATCCGGAGAAACCGGTTCTTCCATGAGAATCACATCTCCCGGATTGATCAGCAGAGTTGCCAGAAAGTCCAGTGCCTGATTGGTCTCGGTCAGGATCTGTATTTCGCCCGTCGTAGCCTTCACGCCCTTGGTGCTCAGAAAAGACACCAGTTTCTGGCGGAGATTGGCGTCACCCTGATAAGGACTGTAAAAATACTGGTTTCTTCCCTCTTCTGTCACCAGCCCTGCAATATCCTGCGCCACTTTTTTCGTGTCATAGATTTCTGTCGTGGCGATGCCGCTTCCCAGCGACACGGTGTTCTCCTCCTGAAACCGCTGAAAAAGATCGTCAAATGTGACCTCCAGGTTCTGATATTTTTCCCGGATCTGGCTTGGCCAGTGAACTTTTTTCCCTTTGGGCCGGACTTCTTCGGATTCTGCCTGCGGAAGGCACACCACATATCCCACACCCTGCCTGGAATCGATCAGCTCCTGATCCTTCAGATCGCTGTAGGCACGTACTACCGTGTTCCGGTGCACTCCCAGGATCTGTGCCATGGATCGTTCCGATGGCAGCGTGCTTCCCGGTGCAATTTCGCCGGACAAAATCTGATTTTTTATCTGCGTGGCGATCTGACGGTAAATTGGCGTCCTGATACTATGATTTACACGAAGATTCATTCTTATTCACCCGATTCCATTCTCATGTCGGCTGTTTTTCTCACAGGCTTCTTGCCGTGGAACTGATAATAGCAGACTTCCAGTCTTCCGTTAAACAGCTTTCTCCTGCGATCTGCAGGCCGTCCGAACGCCTTTTTTTCTGCGGTTTTGTCCGAAGTGACCAGAAACAGGGACCAGGTCGGATTGTCACTGAAAAAAGTACGGAATGCGTCGTAGATTCTATCGATCGATTTCCGGTCGCCGATCCGTTCTCCGTAAGGCGGATTGGTAACAACGATTCCCCCTTCATTCTCTGCAAAATCCGTTTCCCCGATTTTTTCCGCATCGCCAAGGCGCACCTGAATGCAGTCATCCACGCCGGCTTCCTCTGCATTGGCAATCGCCGCTTTCACCGCATGGGGGCTGATATCCATGCCATACAGCTGCAGCTGCGCATCATAATTGATTGCTTCAAATGCCGCTTTTCTTTCTTCCTTCCACAGACGGGCCGGAATGGCATCCCATGTTTCTGCCGTAAAATGGCGGTTCAGTCCCGGTGCAATGTTTCTGCCCATGAGGGCCGCTTCGATGAGGATCGTTCCCGAGCCGCAGCAGGGATCCACCAGGATCCGGTCTCTATTCCAGAAGGACAGCTGCACCAGGGCCGCTGCCAGCGTTTCTTTCATCGGCGCCGCAACCGTCTCGACCCGATACCCCCTCTTGTGCAGTCCCGGACCGGTCGTGTCCAGTGTTACCGTGACTCTGTCTTTCAGCAGCGTGATTTTGATCTCATACAGCGCGCCGCTTTTTTCGAAATAGTCCACGCCGTAGATTTCTTTCAGCCGCTCCACGATGGCCTTTTCCGCCACCGACTGGCAGGCCGGCACACTGGACAGCTTCGATTTTACAGAGGATCCGCTGACGATGAATTTCCCGTCCACAGGGATCCATTCCTCCCAGGCGATGCCCTTGACCTGCTGAAACAGATCTTCGAACTCCAGCGCAGTGAATTCTGCCATTTTGATCTGCACCCGGTCCGCCGAACGAAGCCAGAGGTTGGCATGTACGATGGCCCGTTCGTCGCCCAGAAACGTGATCTTGGCATCTTCTGACCGGAGGATCTTGTATCCCATTGCTTCAATTTCGCGTTTCACGACGGCTTCCAGTCCAAAGGTCGCTGTCGCGATCAGTTCCAGTTTCATTTTTGCTTTCTGTCCTTTCTTTTTTCAGATAGAAATACAGGGCTGCCCTCCGGCAGCCCCGTGTGTTTCATGCAGGTATTAAAGATATGGCGCTTTTCTGTTAAGGGAATTTCCCTCCAGCGCATCCAGCTCATTCAGCGCATTGCCTGTACCGATCGCAACGCAGGATTTCGGATCCTCTGCCACAACAACTTTAATGCCGGTCCGGTCTTCGATGCGCCTGTCGATTCCATAAAGCAGCGCTCCGCCTCCTGTGAGTACAATGCCGGAGTTGCTGATATCTGCAGCCAGTTCCGGCGGAGTTCTTTCCAGAACATTATGCACCGCCTCTGTGATCGTCTGCATCGCTTCGTCCAGTGCGCTCATCATTTCATCGGATGTGACATCTACACTCTTCGGAAGGCCGGTCACCAGGTCACGTCCCCGGCATTCTTTCGTAATCACTTCTTCCCTCGGAAATGCGGTGCCGATGGTCATCTTCAGCTCTTCGGCCGTACGCTCTCCGATATAGAGCTTATGCTCTTTCCGCATGTATTTGATAATGGCTTCATCAAATTTATCGCCTGCCATCTTCACAGAAGTGCTGGCTACAATGCCGCCCAGAGAGATTACCGCGATGTCTGTGGTTCCGCCGCCGATATCAATCACCATGACTCCATCCGGTTTGCTGATATCAATGCCGGCACCGATGGCCGCCGCAACCGGTTCCTCCATCAGATACACGTCCTTGCCGCCGGCCTGCTGTGCCGCTTCTCTTACGGCACGCTTTTCCACATCTGTCACACCGCTCGGCACACAGATCATGATTTTCGGCTTGAAAAAGCGGCCGGATCCGCAGGTCTTCTTAATAAAATATTTCAGCATTCTTTCTGTAATGTCGTAATCAGAAACTACACCGTCCCGCAGCGGGCGTACTGCGATAATATTGGATGGTGTTCTCCCCAGCATCTGACGTGCGTCTTCCCCTACCGCCAGAATTTCATCGGTATCTTTATTGATGGCCACAACCGAGGGCTCATTGAGAACGATCCCCTTTCCTTTAATGTATACCAGGACATTGGCCGTGCCCAGGTCAATTCCAACTTCCGTCGCAAATCCCATTGTATTTCTCCTTTTCTCTGTCTTCCTATCTCAACGAAATGATCATTCGTTTCTTATCATTTACACTTCTTTCAATATTATATCTTGCCTGAAGAATTTTTTCAATTTATTTAGGAGAATTGTATGAAAAAAATCAGGATTTCCTTCCTTCCGCCGCATCGGTTTCTTATTTTGCAATCCGATATGCCGGATTGGACCAGCCGGAACAGATTTTCTTCCCGCCGACCTCCTTGCAGGCGCGCACTTTGTAGTAATAGCGCGTTCCTTTTTTCAGACCCGCCGTATTCTTATAAGTCTGCTTCGAAGTGGTAAACATCTTCTTGTAGCCGCTGGTTCTGGCGGTGGATTTCCAGATCTCATAGCCGTCCACATAATCGGCAGCACTGCAGGCAAAGGATACTCTGATGTATCCTTTGCCTGCCTCGGAAGATGCTCTGATGGAGACTGCATTCATGATGTTCTCCGCTTCTGCCTGGGCAGCCTTTCGCGCCTGGTACTCTGCCAGAATGCCTTCATATTCCGCATCGAACACCATCACAGGAGCATCCTCACTGAACAGGGCCTTCCAGGTCAGGCTGGCGATGTTTCCCGTATTCTTCAGGTCGCTCATAACCTGGAACTTCTTCGCTCCCTCTGCCATGGCTGCCGTATAGCTGGTTTCCTCCCCTACGCAGGTGCCTGCAGGCGGCGTATAGTATCCCAGCGCTGCCAGCCGTTTTGCAGCTGCCTGAATATACGGAAGTTTTGCCGCGGATCCATCTCCCGGATACAGGGTGTATTTGTAGCTGTCCGGATCCAGCGTAAAGCGAATTTCATAGCCGGCTGCCGTCGATTATGAAGTGGGATTTCACCCCGTCGCCCCAGGTTTCCTTATCATATGGATCCTAGCTGCTGCTGAGAATCTTCCCGTTGAGCACGCCGCCGGAAGAAGTGTTCAGGAAGGCCTGCAGTGTCTCCACTTCATATGGATTGCTGTTATATTTGCCATACCGATAGTCCGGATGGACCTCCACTCCCATGCGGTGCAGTAGCTCCTATGGAAGTGGTATCTTTTGTGGTCGTGACAATTACTTCTTTCGAACTGTTTCTATACAGCTGTCCGTACCTGCATGGCTGGTTCACGCAGCCTCTATCCGTTTGACCGGAATACCTTGGGGATTCAGTTCGTGGAATCCTAACACTTCTGGCTTTCTAAGAAAAGCATAGTCAGTTATGCCCTTCCAGGCGGAGGGCACAACTTTTCGCAGGATATTTGCGGCTCCGTTCAGGTCCGCATTGATGACGTCTCCGGTGCCGCTCAAATATAGTCCCCGTTTCACACGCTTTCCGCTGAAACAGGCGGTTTCGTCATCGATACCGTAGGTTGGAATGTAATCACCGGAAAGGAAATCCGCTTTGGATGTGTACGACTCCTCGCACCGGATGACTATAATGCCGTATGCAGCTGCCTTGTACTCTATGAGAGATTTCAAGAGAGAAATTGGAACCGAAACAAATTTCTGGTTATTCGCAGAGCCAATGCTGCTCCTTTGCTTCCAAAGCTTGTTTTCCCCCAGTACAAGAGTACCAACTCCATGCGAAAGGCAGTATTCAACAATGCTTCTGCTGATTTTATGCATCTGATCTTTGTTAAAATTGCAATGGTGATAAGAAATATTATCAAGATGCCTTGAGGATACAGTTTTCGCACTATGTCCTTTTGTGAGAATGGAAACTGCCTTTGCTCGTTCTTTTGCAAACAACCGATTCTCTGATAAGATAGCACCGCCCTTGTATAGCCTTGACGATCCGTCATTCGATACGATAGCTGCAATGTTATCTACACCAAAATCGACTGCTGCAAGATTGGGCATTTCCTTTTGCGGCAGGCTGTTTGCCGTTTCCAGGGTGAGACTCAAAAGAAATCTTCCGTAATACGGCTTTACCTTCACCTCCTTGAGTCTGGCATCTTTCGCAATATGAGGAAGCGTGATTCGATTCCGCGTCCCCGGTAGTTTCAGAAGAACGCCGCAATCGGAATCTCCATCCATCGGATACAAATGAGCATCCTGGTTTGTGATGGTAAAGGTTGAAAGGTCCGATTTCCTGTAACCCGGCATCTTGGGTTTTCCCAGGTACTTTGAAGGAGACTTGCGGTAGTCTTTCAGTGCTTTCAGCCAGTTTTTGAAATCACCGGTTGCCTGTTTCAGGACATGCTGTGCCGTCTGCATGGGAAGCCCCGAAAAGAAGTCCGGGTTTTGTTCGATTCGCATCAGTTTTTCAAGATGCCCATAGCTGATTACCTTTGATACATGAATGGAAGGATATGCAGCTTCCAGTTTCTCTACATAGGAAAATACTTCTCTTTCATTTTGGGTACGGTCCGTCTTATCGTACCCGGTAAAAATCTGGCGAATGCGATATAACGCAGCATTATACAGATTTTTTGAAAGACGAGCATCCTTCTCAAAGAGGTGATATGCCCATGGTATTTTGTTTTCGGAAATGATACTTTGTGAAACAATATACATATGCATGAAATCCTTTGAAATCATTGTAATTTACGTTATAATTATACCATACTATTTAATGAGTGTAAAGGACCGAGTAAACATATGTTCGAAAAGAAAAAGGGCAACTCCTACTATACAAACAGGCACTCCTGCTTTTTACTGCAATACCATCTGGTGCTTGTAACAAAATACAGACACCCTGTCCTTGAAAGAGAAATCAAAGCAGCGGTGTATTCTTCCATACGGGATACTTTCAGGAAAAGAGGGCTCAATATTCTTGAAATGAATGGAGAAGCTGACCACGTTCACATCTTGTTTGAGGCAGATCCTTTCACTTGTCCGGGTGAGCTGGTCAGCGTCGTGAAAACCCAGTCCTCAAGATTTGTTAGGAAAGCCTACGGTGACACACTGCTAAAGAAATGGTATTGGAAACCGTACTTCTGGTCAGACAGCTACTTCATTACAACGGTAAGTGAAAACAGCCTGACAA
>JALEHL010000103.1 GCA_022770665.1 Bacillota bacterium | reverse complement strand
TACCGCATCCAATATGCGTTTGATGTATTTCTCATAGATTCCCGATTTCTTTTTCTTCATCAGTTCTTTCACTTACTCGAAACAGCTTTTCACAATTTCAATGATTCGGTCCTGTTCTTCCTCTGTCATGCTGATATCGCTCGGCAGGCAGAGGCCGCGGTCAAATATATCACTGCTCACATTTTTTTCGTCAGTGGAAACAAAGTCCTTTTTCCGGTAAAGCGGCTGCAGATGCATCGGCTTCCAGATCGGTCTTCCTTCTGCGTTATAGCTTGCCAGAGTCTCCAGAATTTCTGTCGGGCAGGATTTTCCGGGTGTCTTAACGTATCTGGCTGTATCATCATCACGAAACTGGTAACACATGGCCTCCCGGTCAATCAGTATGCAGGAAAGCCAGAAATTCGGCTCCATGCATTCCGCATCATAAGGGTTCATAGTAACCGGTAAATTCAGAAAGCCCTTCTGATACCGGCTATATATCTTTTTTTTCTTCTCTATGTGCTCCTTTAAATGAGGGATCTGACCTCTTACCACCCCTGCAATTACATTGCTCATGCGGTAATTGTAACCCAGCTCTTCATGCTGGTACCAGGCAGTGCTTTCCCTGCTCTGCGTGGACCATTTGCGTGCCAGAGCAGCGGCATGGTCATCATCCGTCAGAAGCATGCCGCCGGACGAACCTGTAATTATTTTGTTTCCATTAAAGGAAAAAGCGTTATACTTTCCAAAGCTTCCTGCTGGAATTCCGTTATAAGAAGCTCCCATAGATTCTGCAGCATCTTCGATAAGTACAGCATCATGGCTTCGGCAGATCGCCTTTATTTCATCATATTTTGCTGGCGTTCCATAAAGGTCTGCAACAATGACTGCTTTCGTATCCGGATATTTCCGAAAAGCCAGTTCGAGAGCTGACGGGTTCATATTCCATGTATCATATTCACTGTCAACGAAAACAGGTTCCGCCTTCTCATAAGTCACAGGATTTACCGTAGCTGCAAAAGTCATATCAGAGCAGAATACGGTATCTCCCTGACAGATTCCCGCAAGTTTCACAGCCAGGTGAAGAGCTGCAGTCCCGCTGGACAGTGCCACAGCACATCTGCATCCGGACAGCTGTGCCGCCATGTGTTCGATTCTGTCGATATTCTCACCGACAGTGGACATCCAGTTGGTCTCATAAGCTTCTTCCATGTATTTCAATTCTTCACCATGCATAGCTGGTGATGACAGCCAGATTTTATGTTCAAACGGTTTTAGTTTCATTTTGCTCCCCTGTCTCTTCCCGATATGTCGGCACTATCTCATGAAGCAGATTTCTGAGTTCTCTGTCACTCAGATCATCCAGGTTCTTCAGTTCCTGCAGCTTCTGCTGGAGCCAGCTCCCGCAGACCGGGCTCTGATGCCCGATGAAAATTCTCTGATTTTCCGTCTTTTTCAGTCCCTCTTCTGCCATAAGCAGTTCTTCATAAAGTTTTTCGCCTGGCCGAAGGCCTGTGTACTGGATCTGAATATCAACATCCGGTTTCAGTCCAGACAGCTGAATCAGATTTCTGGCCATATCTGCAATGCGGACCGGTTCTCCCATGTCCAGCACGAAGATTTCACCGCCTTTCGCATAATGGCATGCCTGCAGAACCAGCGACACCGCTTCCGGAATTGTCATAAAAAAACGTGTGATATCCGGATGCGTCACAGTAACCGGGCCGCCTTCAGCGATCTGTCTCTTAAACAATGGAACGACGCTCCCGTTGCTTCCCAGCACATTGCCGAATCGAACTGCAATGAAATCGGTAGCCGGATAATTCTCATCCATCATCTGAATAATCATTTCGCAGATTTTTTTCGTAGTTCCCATTACATTCGTCGGGTTTACTGCCTTATCCGTTGAAATCAGCACGAATTTTTTCGCGCCGTAATCTCCGGCTGCCTTTGCCGTTTTATAGGTTCCGAATACGTTATTTTTCACAGCCTCATAAGGGCTGTCCTCCATCAGTGGAACATGCTTGTGCGCTGCAGCGTGAAATACAATCTGAGGACGAAACCGTTCCATAATCGAGCGGATTCTCTCCTCATCCCGCACAGAACCGATCAGAACCTCCAGCGCTAACTCCGGATATGCTTTTTTCAGTTCCTGCTGAAGTTCGTATGCGTTATTTTCATAGATATCAAACAGAACCAGCTGTTCCGGATGATACGATGCAATCTGTCGACAGAGCTCGCTTCCGATAGAGCCGCCTCCTCCGGTAACCAGAATCCGTTTTCCGGCAATCAGTCTCAGCACTTCCTCGTTGTCAATGCAGATTTCATCACGCTCCAATAGATCTGTAATCTCCACATTTCTGAGTTTGCTTACGCTGACTTCCCCATTTACCAGCTGATACAGACCCGGCAGAGTCTGAAGCCTGCATCCCGTATCTTTACATATGTTCAGGATCTCTGTACGGTCATTTTTCCTGGAGGAGGGAATTGCAAAAATAATCTGATTCACATGGTAGCGCTCTACCATTTCGGGGATGCACTCACGCCCGCCCTCAATGGGGATTCCCTCCAGAAACCGCCCTTTTTTCCCGGGATTATCATCAATGACACAGCATACCTTTGTATGCAGTCTGTTACTGTGGAGAAGCTCACGGAGAATAATCTGTCCGGCTTCCCCTGCGCCGATCACCATGATCCGTTCATCACATGCCCCTTCCGCAGCACGATCCCGAGCCTGCTTCCAGTTCCTTAAAAAACGATACGAGAAGCGGATTCCTGTACAAAGTATGAAGGAAAGCACATAGCTGATAAAAAAATAGGTCTTCGGCATATGCAGATGCATAAATGCAGCTCCGATTCCGTACACCGGTATCAGGATCACATAAGCGGCAACCATCCGTTCCAGCTCGTGCACGCTGGCGAAGCTCCAAATGCTGTGATACAGCCTGCATCCATAAAACACGGAAATCGTCGAAAGGATCCAGTATGGCATCGACCAGCAGAACCCCATCCAGTCCGCCTGCGGGATCTTTTCATATTGAAAATCAAAGCTGATCCACAGGGAAAACAGGCTGGAACCGGTGATAATCAGGATATCGAAAAAGAGGATGACCATCGCACGCTGCACCCAGGTATAGTTTATTTTTTTATTTCTTTTTCTGTTCATTTGCTCAGTTTATGGTGACGATACAGCACAAGCAGTATGCCTGCAAAGGCTGCTGCTATTGCAGCAATGACTGCCGCCCTGATATCAATCGCTGCAGATGCTGCCGCTGCAATTTCATTGAATATCATTTCATTCCTTCTTTATTTTTCTTCTCCGTAGTATCCGCCGTATTTGCTGTAGCCGTACTTGCCGTATTTGCCGTATTTTCCGTACTTGCCGTATCTGCTGTAGTAACCGCTTCGCTCGCTGCCAACCTTATTCAGCACCGCGCCGAGGATCC
>JALEHL010000098.1 GCA_022770665.1 Bacillota bacterium | reverse complement strand
GATCCGGATAACGGCGGCAGCGGCAACACCCCAGCGGGCCCGGATCAGCCGTCCAAGCCGTCCAAACCGGATGCAAATGCCGGTGCAGGACAGAATGCAGGCGGACAGAACACCGGAGCACAGGACGGTCAGAACAGCAGCGTGCCAAAGACAGAGGACGGGCAGAATATGATGCTCTGGCTCCTGCTGATGGCAGCAGCACTGGCCGGCGCAGGTGTAACTTACAGGCTTGCAGGAAAACAGAAATAGAAACAGAAGTACCGAAAAGACCGGATCGGATCCGGTCTGACAAAAGGTGCCTGCCGCGGATGGCAGGCACCTTTTTTAAAGGAAGTGGGGGAACGGAGGCGCCTTGCGAGGGATCAGCGAGGCGCCCCGATGGAATCTTTCTGAAAATATGGAAGGATCAGAGCCTGAAGCAGATTGTGAATCGAAGCGATATCCAGTTCGCCATCGGGCCCGTCCATGGTAAGAATCAGGTTATGCGGAGGATAGATGCTGTTTGCGAAATAGTCCGTGAGCTTCTGATAGACCTTTTCACGGTACTGCGCATCGTTCATCATGCCGAGGTGTTCCAGATAGATTTCTCTGCCGTCAGGAAGCCGGAACGTGAAGTCCGGGTAAACGGTTCTCCATTGTCCGTTTATCCCACGGATTCGCAGAGGCTTCTCATAATAGAAGGGGATATGCAGGCTGTAAAGGAGCTCTGCGATGATGGCCTCTGATTTGGATCTGACCCATAAACCGAAAGACGTAAGGTGTTTCAGCTCCTCCGGATGGTTCTCGGCAGCGGAGCCGGAACGGAACGTGTCTTCTCCGGTGCCGGCGGATGGGGATGATACGGCTGTTGCAGATGCTGCCGATGATTCATCGTTTTCAGGAAATATGCCGTTATAATGGTCTTCCATGCATTTGAAATGGAACAGGACCGTTTCCAGCACACGGATATTTTTTTCCACGGCAGGTAGTGCTCTGGAAGCAACTCGCTTCATCATCAGCTGCTGAAGCAGTACCGGGTTGTTCGTTCCCAGGTAGTGCTGGCGGGAGGAACCGCGCTTCCTGCAGTAATAACGGGGCTTGCCATTGATGTGTCTGCAGATCAGCGACATGCCGGGCAGGCTTTCCGACGCGACGCGGAACTGTTCTGACAGTCTTTTATGAAATTCGAGCTGGGATTGCGTTTCTTTTATATAATCACGAGAGTTCATTGTCTCACCTCCACCATTACCGTATCAGAAAAAGATCCAAGAGAAAAGAAAAAAATCTGAAAATGTAATATTTTAGGGATTTTCTGTCGTATTTCAGGGAGTTTTTGTAAACAGCTTTTTTGCGTTAACCAAATTGAGGAAAAAGAAAAATGAGGTTAACGGAAAATTAATAAAATCGAAAAAGGACGAATCATTAAGGCCTTCGACACAGCAAAAGTTAACCCAAAGAATGGATTTTACGAAGAATGGTTAACAAAAAACAGGGGAAACTGCAGGCTGAACGGAGAACCGTTAACCCGAAATGCAGATTTTGCGAAATTGGTTAACTCCCCGTCGATGGGTGCGGTCAAGGGGCGTCGATGGGACCGGCAAGGAGCCCGTCAGGGTGCACGACCCGGCAAGGAGCGTCGGCAAGGGCGCGCCGAGGTGCGAGCTCAAGGTGCGAGCTCAAGGTGCACGACCCGGAAAGCATAAGAAACAGTCAGGACGCGGACGCGCAAAAAAAAACAGAGCACATCCGGAACGGATATGCTCTGCGAGCATTTATGCTTATCAGTGTTGTCTTAAAATTACAATCTTTTTCAGATTTTGTGATACTGCGGATCAGGCCGCTTTCTTCATGTTCTTCTTCAGCTGAACTTCCGGCTCGGTCGGCATCTTGAACATCGGGATGAATCTGTCCAGACCGGTGAAGGTTAAGATCAGCAGGGAAATAACTGCGATCATAGCCGTGAAGTTGAACTTGATGAAGTCGAAGTTTGTCAGCTCTACCAGCGGATATACACCGGCAGCGATACCTACATAGAAGCCCAGGTATACATGCCAAGGAATCAGCTGGGAACCGAATACGCCCATAGCGTCGCCGAAAGTAGCGTTTCTCAGCTTCAGCTTGTACTCAGCTTCTTCCGTCTGGCATACCACGTTATCTTCGGTAACCTGCTTGATAACCGGTCCGATGGTAACGATCTGTGCCATTTCATCAGCCAGAGCAGCATTACCCAGTAAGGACAGAACAGCATTCCAACCTAACAGGTGTCTTACCTTCTTGGACATCATTGCAATCAGTTTCGCAAGAGGTGCGAAAGCATCCATGCACTGCATTACACCACCGAAGGCAGCAACCCACATCATCATAGGTATAACCCATGCACCGGCATCTTCAATACCGGTAAATACGAAGTTGTCCAGGAACTCCTGAAGCGGGCAGGCAGTGCCTGCGAAGAGACCAAGCACATAAGAGGAAACGATACCGCTGCCGATGCAGGCGAAGGTGTTTACACCCATCACTGCCAGCACGATTACCAAAATCAGAGGGATGACCATGTACAGTGCCACTCCGTTTGCTACCTGGTCCAGAAGATCCAGTGCAGCTGGACGTTCTTCCAGAAGGAAGTCTCTGATTTCCGGTGTGATGTTATCCATTACAGTGGACGCATCTCCGGTGCCGTGGAGGCCCATTACAGTTGCAGCAATGAAGAACGCAATTGCTGCCAGAATCAGACAGCTGATAGACCATACACCCTGATGACGGATTCTGTCGGTAACCTGTACGCCCTGAATACCGGAGGATACGATGGTAGTATCGGAAATCAGACCGATGTTATCACCGAAGCATGCACCGCCGGCGATGGCACATACAGTCAGATAGATGTCGCCGCCTACGATGTGAGATAACCACAGGAAAATCGGTGCACAGGCTGCGAAGGTACCCCAGGAAGTACCGGTTGCTACGGAAAGAATAGCGGTACATACCAGACCAACGCAGGCAACGGTTTTCGCGGTAACGCCCAGTTTCAGCGCGATGTTTACTACGGAAGCGCCTACGCCGAAGGCCATGAAGCAGTTTGCCATGACATAAGCCAGCATGAGAATAAATAATGCCACTAAAATGTTTTTTACAGAATCCATGGCGGAATCCAGACATTCCTGCCATTTCTTCTTTTCGACCAGCATTGCAACCACAACTGCAACCAGGAAAGCGATCGGTGCAGCGATCATTGCATCCTGCCCCTGAATCATCAGGCCGGCCAGAACGAATACCGGGACGAATTTCAGAAACCCAACTACAACGTTCATTTTTGACTCCTTTTCATAATTATAATACACTACGCAATAAATGCACTATTACGTATATGCAGGATTCGGGCCAATTTGACACTCAATACGGAAAAAACACAAAAACATCGAAATTTCAACATTTTGCGAAGACCGATCCAGACAGACATCTATCAGAATATTCAGAAAATAGCAGATTCTGAATCAGAAATGGAACGCCATTCTGGAAATTGATTCAAAAATGGTACAAAAGTGTTGACGTAAGGCATGCAATTCTACTATAATACCTATAGAATATATTAAGGAAGTGTATTGTTGAATGGATATGAAAGAATTCGGCATGAACCGGGTCCTGGAACCGAAGGGTGCAGTTCCGACCACGGCGTGGAAGCTGGACAATCAGCAGGAGACCGGGCCGAAAGAGATCCGGGTGCGGCTGGAGATGGTCCACCTGGAATGGGGAAATTTCAATCAGATCTGCAGTTACTGCGGCTACGATGAGACGCGGATCAAAGCGCGGATCATGCAGATCATCAATGAACGCGGAAAGCTCCATAATCCGTATACGGGGAGCGGCGGTCTTTTTCTCGGCACCGTCGAGGAGATCGGGAGTGAAGTGCAGGACTGCGGTTTTTCGGTCGGCGACTCGGTGATCAGCCAGTCCTCGATTTCCGGTCTTCCGATGTACATAGACAGCATCCGGTCGGTTGATTTTAATTACGGGCAGATCGAATGCCGCGGATATGCGATCTGTTTCGAGACAACCAGCCTGCTTCTCTATTCCCGGGAAGTCTCCGCAAAATATCTCCTCACGGCGATTGATGAGGAAGGCAATTTCCTTTCGGTGCGCCAGGCGGTTCAGGAGCGGATGGCACAGCGTGCCGTAATCATCGGAGGAAACCTGGTGACGACGCTGCTGTATGCCCAGATCATCCGGGAGTGCTTCGGGGAAACGGCATCGGTGACGGCCGTGCTGGATCAGCATTCTATGGGGGACCTGACCGGAAAGGAGATCGGATCGGCGTTTGAGCCGGTGATCGACCAGACGTGTTTCGTCGATCTGAGTCGGCCGATGGATGCATGGGAGCAGATCCGGCAGACGGAGAAAGAGACAGAGCCGGTGGATGTGGTGATCAATCTGGAAGACATCTGCGGCTCGGAGACCCTGGCGACGCTGCTGGTCCGGGAACAGGGCGCTGTTTTCTATAACGGACTGCAGAATAATTATTCGGTAGGAATTCTGGTCGCTGATGCGTTCAGCAAGGAAGTCACACCCCATGCGCTGGACGGGTTCCATAGAGGAGCCTATGAGCTGGCTATGGAGCTGATCCGCAGCGTCAGCCCGAATCTGAAACGGCTGGATGCGATCTACCGGGAAAAGCGGAAAAAGCGGTTCAATGACCGGATGGGACGGCAGAACGGCACGCCGACAGCAGCGGTGCAGCGAATCGACGATTTCGTGTATCAGAGTCCGGTCACCCGGGCCATGGTGGAGGAAGCACTCAATGTGGCCCAGTATGACTGCAATGTGATCATCCAGGGAGAGACCGGCGTCGGCAAGGAAAAAGTCTTTAATATTATCTATCAGAACAGCCCGCGCCACGGCAAGCCGTGCATCCGCATCAACTGCGCAACCATCCAGGAAAATCTGGCCGAGTCAGAGTTCTTCGGCTATGAGAAGGGCTCCTTTACCGGCGCGCAGAGTACCGGAAAGGAAGGATATTTCGAGATCGCCAATAACGGGACACTGTTTCTGGATGAAATCGGCAGCCTGTCGCTGAATATGCAGTCCAAGCTCCTGCGGGTGCTGCAGGACAACACGTATTACCGGGTCGGCGGGACGGAGCAGCGCCATGCGAATGTCCGGGTGATCTGCGCCAACAATGTGCCGTTGCGGCAGCTGGTGGAAGAGGGAAAATTCAGAGAAGATCTGTACTACCGGCTGAATATCTGCTCGATCGACGTGCCGGCGCTGCGGGACCGGAAAGAGGACATCCTCTGTCTGGCAGAGGCGTTTCTGAAAAACTATAATAAAAAGTACGGTGTGAACAAGGAACTGTCTCCCGAAGCGCTGGAAAAGCTGGAGGCCTATCACTGGCCGGGGAATGTCCGGGAACTGGAAAATGTGGTTCATCGCCTGTATATCAGAGAGAGAGAGCGGATTATCGGCGGCGACGCTGTCGAACATCTGCTGAACGGCGCGGTATATGAGGAAATGATCGTGAATCTTCGCAAAGAATGCAGCCGGGAGGACTCGGTGGATTTCAACCAGATCATGGAGGAGCAGGAGCGGCGGCTGATCGCCTTCGCGCTGAAAAAAGAGGGAACGACCCGAAAGGCGGCGGAATACCTGAATCTGCCGCAGGCAACTCTTGCAAGAAAAAAAGTCCGCTACGGCCTGTAGCGGACTTTTTACAGATCATGTTCCATGAATTCCTGCGATTACAGCATCATCTTGGTCTGCAGCTTGAAGTCTGCAGTTGCCTTGTCCATCTCCTGGATTTCTTCACGGATGACGGCATCGATTTCTTCATCGGTCGCTTCGATATAATCTCTTTCCACAATCGCTTTCATTGCAGTTCTCAGAACTGCGATCTTTTCGTCGCCGCCCAGCATGGCAGCATTGGCATCCCACGCTTCGATGAATGCTTCTTTTAATTTGTCTGACATCATGTTACCTCCTGGTCTTTAAACTATTTTTTCCTTTGACTCCCGGCCTGCATTCTGCCGGTAAAACAACGAATAAACCCTTTATACTCATGTTACATTTTTTTTGATGCGGTGTCAATCGCAACTTTTACAGAAACCCGCAATTATCAGAACCTCAGACCGGCTGCAGCCGGATGCGGGGCGTGCGGTGCATTCGCAGCAGACGTCAGGCATCTTGTTCCAGAAGTTCCACGCCGGTCTTCCCGTCGAAGGAATCCAGATATACGGCGATGAACTCCGACTTGGATGTGGGCACGTTTTTTCCCACGTAATCTGCACGGATCGGCAGTTCCCGGTGACCGCGGTCGATGAGAACCGCCAGCTGAATCGAGGCGGCGCGGCCGTATTTGGATACCGCGTCCAGCGCGGCACGGACCGTCCGGCCGGTGTAGAGCACATCATCCACCAGAATCACATGCCTGCCGGTAATGTCACAAGGGATCCGGCTGCTGTCTTCCGGCATCTGCAGCGGCGCGGCGCATTCCTGCTTGTCAGGGTTCCGGACGCCGCGGTTCCGGACGCCGCGGTTCCGGTCGTCGCAGTTCCGGTCGTCGCGGTTCCGGTCGTCGCGGTACGGGGTGATATCCAGCTGACCGACCGGCACATGAATTCCTTCAATCTCGAAAAGATCTGCAGCCAGAATCTCAGCCAGCGGAATGCCGCGGCGCCGGATGCCCAGCAGGATAATGTTTTCTGCGCCCTGATTCCGCTCCAGGATCTGGTGGGAAATCCGTTTCAGCGCACGGCTCACGTCAGCCGCATTCATCAGTTCTGTCCTTACTTTCATTTTCTGTGCCCTCCCGTCTGGTATAAAATAAAGGATATATTGTGTGTGGACATTTGTCAAGGAAAACTGTATAATCAGTAGAGCGGGCTGTTCAGGCCCGGTGTGAACGCGCAGGAGCGCGCAGGAGAAGGTATGGGAGAAATGATTTATGGGAGGAATGATGAAAAATGAGTGATCTGATTCTCTATCTTGGAATCACACTGGTGGGGTATTTCCTGGGAAGCCGGATGCGGGGCATGCAGGAGAATCTGCGCTGGACCGGAAAGGTGCAGCTGATCGCCCTGGTGATTCTGGTCCTGATGATGGGAATGCGGATGGGATCCAATGCGGAAGTAACGGCAAATCTCAGCACAATCGGAATTTCTGCGCTGCTTATGACTGTGGTGATCATGTGCTTTTCGATCGCTGGAATCTGGGCAGCTCGTCATGCTCTGAAAATTGACCGGTTCGGCCGCATGCAGGAAAAGAAGGAAGCCGTATGCGGGAAAGAAACCCGGGATGCGCTGGAAGCGGAGCAGAGACTGGAATCCGCTGCGGAGGAAGCCGCAGAAGAAGAAGCAAAGAACGGAAATTCCACGACAGTCGCGATTCTGGCTTCTGTGGTCATCGGTATGGCAGCGGGATACTTCGTGATCCGCAGCGTGTTTGCCGGTAATATGGATCTGTTTGATCAACTGGCAGGAATGGGGATCAAAATCGGTCTCTGCCTGCTGCTGATTTTTGTCGGGCTGGATCTGGGCCTGGAGGGAACAGTGATCGATAATTTCCGCAAAGTCGGTCTGCGGATTCTGGCCTTTCCGCTGATGGTCGTGGCCGGGACCCTGGGCGGCGCGCTGCTGTGCAGTCTGTTCATGGACCTCTCTGCCAGGGAATGTCTGGCCATCGGCGCCGGCTTCGGCTGGTATTCTCTGGCGCCGGGGATTATCATGGAGAAAGGATATGTAACGGCCAGCGCCGTTTCCTTTTTACATAATGTTCTGCGGGAGCTGCTTTCCATCGTGCTGATTCCGGTCGTGGCGAAAAAGATCGGATATATCGAAACCACCGGTATGCCAGGTGCGGCAGCGATGGATGTGTGCCTGCCGATCGTGGAGAAATCCACCCGCAGTGATATCGCAGTTTATTCCTTTGTTTCCGGGGTGACTCTCAGCATTCTGGTGCCGGTACTGGTACCATTGATCCTTGGATAGATTGCAGAGCGAAAACAGAATCATGAAAAAAAGGGGCGAAAGCCCCTTTTTCTTTTGAAAATCATAGAAAACAGCCCAGAGCATGTTTCATGCCGGCCTAAAGACCGATTTTTGTCAGCTGCAGGAACTGCTTCGCCGTCCGCGGACTGCGACCGTTCTGGCGGATTGCAAAGGCTTCCGCACGCCGACAGAGTTCTTCATCCGGCAGATCGATGCCGTAAGAAGGCGCCAAGCTTCTGACGATATCCAGATAGAGATCCTTTTCCGGCTTGGAGAAGGTGATGGTCAGGCCGAACCGGGCAGCCAGACTCATGGTCTCCTGCAGCGTGTCATTGACATGAAGCTGATCTCCCACACGGTCCGACATGGATTCTTTCACCAGATGACGGCGGTTGCTGGTGGCATAGATGGCAATGTTGCCGGCATAGCTTGCAGCGCTGCCTTCCAGAATGCCTTTCAGGTCGCAGAAGGTGTCATCATCCGCCTGAAAACTCAGATCATCGATGTAGAAGATGAATTTCAGCGGAATCTCTGAAAGAGATTCCATGATCGGCAGAATATCCGCCAGCTGATTCTTTTTAAATTCCACAATGCGAAGTCCCTGATCGAAGAAATGGCGGGCAACGGCTTTGATCGTGGAGCTCTTTCCAGTCCCGGCATCGCCGTAAAGCAGAACATTGCAGGCACTCTGGCCTTCCACCAGGGCGCGGGTGTTTTCCAGCACCAGATTCCGCTCCCGCTCATAGCCATACAGCGTGTCCAGCGTCTGGGTATCCATGCTGCGGATCGGCACCAGCTGCCCGTCCTTCACCGTGAAACCGTGATAGCGGGCGAAGATTCCATAGCCGGTGGAACCGATCTGTTCAATCTGCTGTCGGTAGGCTGCGCGGATATCCACCTCTGAGAGGGTCCATTCCGGAAGGAAGCTGCCGTATGCGATGGCTTCCTGCAGTCTGGACGGTGCAAGCTGCGACACGTCCTGCAGCAGGGAAAGCTCTTTCTCCAGCGCCTCCTCCACAGCGTCAGACATCTTCTGGCCCCTGGCACGTCCGACAATGTAGAAGTTTTCATCTTCCAGCACGATGCGGCAGACCGCTTGACTCAGGTCGCCGCCTTCTTCGTAAACCGCCCGGCAGAATGCACTGTAGCAGTCGATCCGGGCATCCAGGTCCTGATGCTCCGCGGCATAGAGAAAATCTTTCAGTCCGCGGATGACCGGCTCTTCTGCAATGCTGCGAAAGACCGTCAGTGCATTCAGGCGGTGATATAGCTCATTCAGTGAGGTTTCATTCATTTGGAGCGCCCCTTCGTGCTATTTGATTTCCCGGATGGAGATAATGTGCTCGTCATGGAAGATCAGGCCCGGTTTTTCAGCAGTATCCAGCTCTGCCAGCACATAACCGAATCCCTTCCGGTTTCCGCCGACGATCTGCTTTACCGGAATACCTGCTTCCGACAGATGTTCGGTCATGGCCTCCAGCGGATTGTCCAGATCCTTGGTCATGAAAGCGACGCGGACAGATCCGTTCAGAGGGCCCAGGTCCGCCTTCGGGAAGTTGACAGAATTGATGATGTTTCCGTTTTCAAAATAATCGCGGATCTCATTTACTGCCATCACGGCGCAGTTATCTTCGGCTTCTGCAGTGGATGCGCCAAGGTGCGGCAGCAGGATGACGCCTTTTCTTCCGATCAGGCTGTCATTCGGGAAGTCTGTAACGTACTGGGAGACTTTTCCGGTTTCCAGTGCAACCAGCAGATCCACGTCATTGACCAGCTTGTCTCTTGAGAAGTTCAGCAGAACCGTGCCGTCCTTCATGGCAGCAAACAGGTCCTTGCAGAACATTCCTTTCGTACTGTCGTTTGCCGGAATGTGGATGGTGACATAGTCGCATTCCGCCAGCATTTCCTTCAGATCTTCATAAACCGGGAAATCCGTCTCTTCGGTGAAGAACGGGTCATAACCGCGAACCTGCATGCCCAGCGCCTGTGCAGCAGCGGCAACTTTGCGGCCGATGGCTCCCAGACCTGCGACGCCGAGGATTTTGCCGGAAATTTCTGTGCCGGCGAACTGGGATTTTCCTTTTTCGACGGTCTTGCTCACATCTTCTGTGAGACCTTCCGCCCAGGACAGAGCAGCCGGAATATGTCTTGCTGCCAGAAGCAGGCCGGAGATGGTCAGCTCCTTCACGGCATTTGCATTGGCACCCGGTGTATTGAATACAACGATGCCGGATTCTGCGCACCGGTCCAGAGGAATGTTGTTCACACCGGCACCGGCTCTTGCGATGGCCTTCAGCTCGCTGCTGAATTCCATGGAGAGCATATCTGCACTTCTTACCAGAATGCCGTCTGCTCTGGCGGTATCTTCGGTGACCATATACTCCGGCGTCAGCTGCGCGAGGCCTGCTTTGGAGATTTTGTTCAATGTTGCTATCTGATACATTTTTTTTCCTCCTGCGTTGTGTAATTTCAGAAATTTGTGGTAACTATCTAAATATACCACAGTTCTGTGGTGTATGAAACAGTTTTCAAAACAAAACTTTTTAGATTTAGAGGAGGACTTATTACAATGACAACCAAGTATGATCGCGTTTACAATTTCTCTGCCGGCCCATCCATGCTGCCGCTGGAAGTGCTGGAGAAGGTCCAGGCAAGCCTGCTGAACTATGAAGGCTCGGGACAGTCTGTCATGGAGATGAGTCATCGATCTAAGGAGTTCAAGAAAATCGCAGAAGATGCGGAAGCCAATTTAAGAAAGCTGATGGACATTCCGGACAATTACAAGGTGCTGTTCCTGCAGGGCGGCGGCACGCTGCAGTTTTCCATGGTGCCGCTGAATCTTCTGAGAAATTCGAAAAAAGCGGACTACATCGTGACCGGCACCTGGGCAAAGAAGGCATATAAGGAAGCCGTCAAGTTCGGCGATATCAAAGTGGTGGCATCTTCCGAAGACGATACCTTCACCTGGATTCCGAAGGTAAAGAAGGAAGACTTCCGTCCGGACGCGGATTACGTGTACTTTACAGATAACAATACGATTTATGGTACGGAATACAACTATGTTCCGGAAACAGGAGACATCCCTCTGGTTTCCGATATGTCATCCAACATTCTTTCCAGAAAAGTGGATGTGTCAAAATTCGGCCTGATCTGGGCTGGTGCGCAGAAGAATGTGGCTCCTGCCGGCGTAACCATCGTTATCGTGCGTGAGGATCTGATCGGTCATGCGGATGCATCCGTTCCGACCTATCTGGACTATAAGATCCATGCGGACAACGATTCCATGTACAATACGCCGCCGTGCTTCTCCATCTATGTGGCAGGGGAAGTGTTCAAGTATCTGTTGGAAAAGGGCGGTATTGAAGCGCAGCAGAAAGCCAATGAAGAAAAAGCGGCACTGCTGTATGATGCCATTGATTCCAGCAAGCTGTTCCAATCTCCGGTTGCGAAAGAGGATCGCTCCCTGATGAATGTGGTATTCGTAACGGGGGATGCGGATCTGGATAAGAAGTTTGTCGCCGAGGCGAAGGCAGAAGGCCTGATTAACCTGGCCGGTCACCGCTCCATCGGCGGGATGCGTGCATCGATCTATAACGCGATGCCGAAGGAAGGCGTGGAGAAGCTGATTGCTTTCATGAAGAAATTCGAAGCGGAAAACGCGAAGTAAAGACTGGGGCCGGAACACGCCGGATCAGCGTGAAATGAATCAGATTAAGGGGCTGCCGCATGAACGGGAAACCGTGAATGCGGCAGCTTTTTCTATCGTGCACCCGGTTCCATGCAGTGAATGGAGTGAATGCAGTGAACGAAGTTAACCGAATTTGCAAAAACGAAAAAACGGGTTAACGTGAATGGGAAAAACGGATCCCGACGGGTGCCGTGCACCGCGAAAAGAGCCAAAAAAGTTAACCAGTTTGCAGCTTTTTTCAGCCTTTCAGTCTTCCATAGCCTTTCGGATGGCCGCCAGAAGTTCGTCATAAGTTTCCAGAGCCGGGACATCCGGATTGGCTTCTTTGATGGCATCGGTGGTGCGGAACAGGAAACCGGCCTTGCTGGCGCGGATCATGCCCAGGTCATTGAAACTGTCGCCGCTGGCGATCGTGGTTACACCGGCGGAGTGCAGCGCCTTCACGGTGCTGTATTTTGAATTCTCAATCCGCATTTTATAGCCGGTGACTTCGCCATTTTCCGCCACGACCAGTTCATTGCAGAACAGGGTCGGCCAGCCCAGCTTTTCCATTAGAGGACGTGCAAACTGGGTAAAGGTATCACTGATAATGACAACCTGGGTGAAAGATCGAAGCGCATCCAGAAATTCCTTTGCCCCCGGCATCGGGTCGATTTTCGCGATGGTCTGCTGGATTTCTTTCAGACCAAGGCCATGTTCCTTCAGAATGGCAAGACGGTATCTCATCAGCTTGTCATAGTCCGGCTCATCACGGGTAGTTTTTTTCAGTTCGGGAATTCCGGTTTCCTCTGCAAACGCGATCCAGATTTCAGGGACCAGGACGCCTTCCAGATCCAGACATGTCATGTACATAATGTAAGCCTCCATATTCATATGATTCATGAAAAAAATTCACATGCTTTAACTAATACCACATTTTTGGCTTTTTAAAAAGAAAAATTTTCCGGGGCGGGAGAACCAGACAGCGAACCGGAGAGGAAAATAGAAGGAAGCAGAAAGGATCGGCACCTTGCGTCGGCGGCAGATTCCCTGTATAATAGAAGGAGCATGAAATCTAAGAAAAAGGGGATAACAGAATCAGATGAAACCTATTCTGAAACAATTTCTGAAACAATTTCTGACAGCGGTACTGCTCGTTTCCGTTCTGCTGACCGGATCCGCAGCTTCTGCCGGAATTTCCTGCGGCGGCACCGCGCTGGCCGCGGAGAACAAAGAACCGTCGATCAAAGCAAAGACTGCGATCGTCTACTGCGCCACTACCGGGGAAGTGGTCTGGGAGAAAAATGCGGATAAACAGATGAATCCTGCCAGTATGACCAAGCTGATGACCTGCCTGCTTGCCATCGAGAACCTGGATCTGGATCATGAAGTGGAAGTGACGAAAAAAGCGACGGAAGTGATCCCGTCGAAGATTTACCTGCAGGAGGGTGAAAAAGTCACGGTAAGAGATCTTCTCTATGCAGCCCTCCTGGAATCGGCCAATGATGCGGCGACAGCCCTGGCCATTGAAACAGCAGGCTCCGTGAAGAAGTTCGCGAAAATGATGAATGCGCGGGCTGCTGCCATCGGCTGCACCGGCACGAATTTCGTCACGCCGTCCGGCCTGGCCGCCGACGGCCATGTCTCCACTGCACGAGATATCGCACAGATCAGTGCAGAAGCATTTGGAAACAAGACGCTGCGTGAAATTGCCGGCACGGATGAATATACGATCCCTGCCACAAACAAGTCGGAAGAGCGGAAGCTGGAAAACGGAAACCTGCTCCTGAAGGGCGGGACCCTGCAGCTGCCTTCCGGCACGGTGACGGTGAAGAAATACAAGGGTGTGTTCGGGGGAAAAACCGGGACGACCGAAGAGCAGGTGGCGACCATGACCGCGGGCCTTGACTGCGACGGTCTGGAGCTGTACGCAGTCGTCATGGGGACCACACTGGAAAAGAGATATTCGGACATCCGCAAGCTCCTGAATTATGGAAAAGAGAATGTATCAAAATATGTTGTTTTCGAGAAAGGTGCGGAATTCGACGAAGCAAAGCTGAAAGGCGGCGCGACCAACCGGGTGAAAGCTGCCGCTGCGGAGCCGGGCTATATCAATCTTCCGGAAGGTGCTTCCGCATCCCTGATCACGACGAAAACAGCCTATGAAGAGGATCTGAAGGCACCGGTGAAAAAGGGGCAGAAGGTCGGTACGGTCGAGATCTATCTGGCCGATGAGAAAGTGCGGGAAATCGATCTGCTGGCGGCGGAGAGCATCCGGACCGGCTGGTTCCTGTCCCGTTTCGGGATTACAAATTTCCAGACCGTTGTTCTATGCGTGATGCTGGTGCTGATTCTCGCATTTCTGACCGGCATCTTTACGCTGCGGGCCATCAACCGGAAGAAGAAGCAGCGCCGTCGGCAGCAGAAGATCATGGAAGCCGCCCGCCGGGAGCTGGAGCGTGAGCAGAGCATGAAGCAGAGAGGCTGGCCGTACTGATGTTTGATATCAAGGAAAATCTGAAGAAGCTTCCGGACACGCCGGGAGTCTACCTGCATAAAGACAAGCTGGGCCAGGTCATCTATGTGGGAAAAGCGGTTTCCCTGAAAAACCGGGTCCGTCAGTATTTCCAGAGCCCGGCAAACCAGAGCCCGAAGGTTCGGGCCATGGTGTCTCATATCGCGGAATTCGAGTACATCACCTGCCAGACAGAAATGGAAGCCCTGATCCTCGAATGCAACCTGATCAAAAAATATGCACCGAAATACAATGTTCTGCTCCGGGACGACAAAACCTATCCCTACATCAAAGTGACCCTGTCGGAGGACTATCCCCGCATTGTCAAGACCCGACGCATCGAAAAAGACGGTGACAAGTATTTCGGTCCTTACAGTGATGCTGGGGCAGTTAATCAGATGATCGATCTCCTGAACAAAATATACCGCTTCAAGCGCTGTCCGGCGTCCAGGTTTCCGGAGGGTCACAGACCGTGCCTCAATTTTCATATCGGAGAGTGCCGGGGTGTCTGCACGGGGCAGGTTTCCAGAGAGAAGTACCGGGAATCGGTCGAGGATGCCATGGAATTTCTGAGCGGCCATCAGAAGAAACTGGTCGACCGGCTCACAGAAAAGATGACGGCCTGTTCCGAGGCGATGAACTATGAGGAAGCTGCGGTGTACCGGGACTACATCCTTGCGGCGAAATCCATCGGCGAGGTGCAGCGGGTCACGATGGTAAACGGCAAAGACCTGGATGTGGTCCTGCCGGTAAGGGCCGGCCAGACCCAGTCTGTGGTTCTCTTTACGGTGCGGGACGGAAAGCTTTCCGGCCGGGAAACCTTCGCCATGCAGACCGGTGCGGAGGATGATTACGACAGCCTGATCGGCGGTTTTATCAAACAGTATTACAGCCAGTGGGCTGTCGTGCCGGGAGAAATTCTGGTAGAGCGTCCGCTGAAGGAAGGACCTCTGATCGAGAAGTTCCTGGAAGGACAGGGAGAAGGAAGAAAAGTCCGGATTTTTGTACCGCAGCGGGGAGACAAGAAAGCTCTGCTGAACCTGGCGCAGCGGGATGCCGGTGAAATGACAAGAAACCTGGAAGAGAAGGTGAAGTCCGGTGAGGAGCGGAATCAGGCGCTGATCCGGGAACTGGAAGCGGTACTTGGGTTTCATAAGGAATCCTACCGCATTGAGTCCTACGATATTTCCAACACCAACGGCGTGGATACGGTAGGCGCCATGGTGGTTTTTCAGAACCTGAAACCGGTGCGGAAAGACTACCGGCGGTTTAAGATCAGGACGATCGAAGGCCCGAACGATTACGGAAGCCTGCAGGAAATGCTTTATCGCCGGTTCCGGCGCGCCGAAGCAGGAGATCCGGGATTCAGAACGCTGCCCGACGTGATCCTCATGGATGGCGGACAGGGACAGGTTACTGCAGCGGAAAAAGTGCTGACTGCCATGAAGATTCCGATTCCGGTTCTGGGTATGGCGAAAGACGACAGCCACCGGACCCGGGCACTGGTAAACGGCCGGGGCGAAGAGATTTTGCTCAGCGAGCGTCCTCTGCTTTTTCAGTACTGCGGGACGATTCAGGAGGAAGTCCACCGGTTTGCCATCGACTATCACCGGAGCCTGCATAACAAGAACACGATCCGTTCCGTGCTGGATAATATCCGCGGGATCGGACCGGTGAAGAGGAATGCGCTTCTGAATCATTTTCAGACGGTTGAAGACATAAAAAAGGCCAGTCTGGAAAAGCTAATGGAGGTGCCGGGAATTACGGAGCAAAATGCAAAAGCAATTTTAGAATATTTTAGTTGAAAACTCCGCTGCACCTGTGGTATAGTTGAGTGGGCATGAAATGCCTGATAATCTGGTCAGAAACCTATTTTTACAAATGATACATGGAGGATAATCATGGCGGACGAAAAAAATATTGAAGTGGAAGAAACGGAAGTCATCACACTGGAATTTGATGATGGCGGTGAAGTGGAATGCGAGATCATGGGTGTATTCGATCTGAACGGGAAAGAATATATCGCGCTGATCCCGGACGACGGCACGGATGACGTGTACATTTACGGCTATGAGGAAGTCGGCGACGACGAGTTCGAGCTGATCGACATTGAAGACGATGCTGAATTCGAAGCGGCTGTGGCCGAATTCGACAAGATCATGGCAGAAGAAGAGTAGTCGTTCTGACAGCAGGTCCCGGGACAGAAATCTTTCCCGGGCTTTTTTATGACCTGACCCGGCTTCTGCAGGAAACCGCCGGCAGATCAGAACATGTTATTGCAAGGGTTATCCGTGGCAGGCGGAAGATGGGAGGGGCCGCAGCCGCAAGAGGAGGAGAAGTGTATGAAACAGTACGATATCATCATTGCGGGCGCCGGTGCAGGCGGCGTATTCATGGCCTATGAACTGACGAAAGCAGGCTGCGGCGCCCGTGTGCTTATGGTGGATAAGGGCGGCGCGCTGGAGGAACGGATCTGCCCTATTAAACGCGGCGTGACGCCGACCTGCATCAAGTGCAGGCCATGTCATATCATGAACGGCTACGGCGGTGCAGGAACCCTGTCCGACGGAAAATACAACATCACCACCCAGTTCGGCGGAGATCTGCATAAATATGTGGGGGTCGAGAAAGCCATGGAGCTGATGGAGTATGTGGACGATGTGCTTTGCGGAATGGGCGGCAGTGAAGCGAAACTGTACAGTACCAGCAAGGAACTGAAGACGCAGGCGCTGCATTACGATCTGCATCTGCTGGAAGCAAAGGTCCGCCACCTGGGAACCGACCGGAATGTAGAGATTTTGGGCCGGATCTATGCGTATATTAAGGATACCGTTGAATGCAGATTTCATACGACGCTGGACACGGTGAAGAAGCTGGAAGACGGAAGTTTTGTGGTGACCACCGATCAGGGTGAGCAGTTCGCCTGCCGGGATCTGGTGCTCGCGACGGGACGCTCCGGCTCCAAATGGATGGGCAGTGTCTGCGATGCACTGGGTATTCGCCAGAAAAAGAACCGGGTGGATATCGGTGTGCGGGTGGAACTGCCGGCGGAAATCTTCGCACATATCACCGATCAGGTATATGAAAGCAAATTTGTTTATCAGACGGAGAAATACAACGATCTGGTGCGCACGTTCTGCATGAATCCTTACGGGGAGGTTGTGGCGGAAAATACCAACGGCATTGTCACTGTCAACGGTCACAGTTATGCGGATCCGGCCCTGAAGACGGAAAATACCAACTTCGCGCTCCTGGTGTCCAACACGTTTACAGAGCCTTTCGAAGACAGCAACGAGTACGGGGAATCGATCGCGCGCCTGTCCAATATGCTGGGCGGCGGCGTGCTGCTGCAGCGGTTCGGTGATCTGGTGAAAGGACGCCGGTCCAGCGACCGCCGGATGGAAAAATGTTTTACCCGGCCGACGCTGAAGGCGACGGCCGGCGATCTGTCGCTGGTAATCCCGAAGCGGCAGCTGGATGATATCATAGAAATGATTTATGCGCTGGACAAGATCGCGCCGGGCACCGCAAACGAAGACACCCTGCTGTACGGTGTGGAAGTCAAGTTCTACAACATGAAGGTGGAAGTGGATGAGAATATGGAGACAGCAGTGAAAGGTCTGTACGCGATCGGAGACGGGTCCGGCGTGACCCACTCTCTGTCGCAGGCATCGGCCAGCGGCGTGCTGGTAGCACGGATTCTGGCGGAAAAATACGGGACGAAATAACGGATCTTCCTTTCTTACTTTTTCCCTGCCGGATGGACGGGAAACGGAATACTGTTCCGAAACTGCACGCTCACTGGATGGACGTGCTTTTTTTCTGAAATCTGGCCGTCGAACGGCAGTGAACCATGTCGAACCAGCGTGCCAGGCGTCGAGCTGTGTCAGATTTCAGCAGGCCGGGTCGAAGTTTGTAAATGCGTTTCTCTTGAAAATGTGCAGATGAATGGTAGAATTTACTACAGAAAACGTTTTCTTGCATTTTACGCAGCTGCATCCAGAAAGTAGATAAAGGAGAAGAGGAAGATCAGATGAATCAGAAGAAGAAAAGAAATAAAAAAATATTCCATCTGCAACCCGGTGATTTTTTCCATCGTAATGCGGAATCCGGAATTTTGCCGCGGCCTGCTTGAGAGGATTTTTCCGGATCGGAAGATTAAAGAAGTTCGAATGAAGTGTGAAATGGAAAATCAGGAAAATATGGATGCGGAGAAAGCTTCAGAAACGGATTTTGCGCCGAATGCAGGAATATCGGATGGAAGAGCGGATACGGAGCGGACTGTGGCAGTTACGGCAGCTGCAAAAGCGGTTCGCCTGGACGTGCTGTTTGAAAATGACGAGGAATGGTATGATATCGAGCTGCAGGTGATCTATCAGGACCATCTGCCGCAGCGGAGCAGATATTACCAGAGTATTATGACGGTATACAGCATGGAAAGGGGAGAGGAATACCGGAACCTGAAGCCGGGATATGTGATTTTTATCTGCCTGTTTGATCCCTTTGGGATGGACATGCCTGTATATTCGTTTCAGATGTGTGACAGAAAAAACGACTTGATTCTTGATGATGGACAGTTTACAATATTCTTGAACGCAACCTGCACGGAGAATGTGCCGAAAGAACTGGGAAGCTTTTTTCACTATCTGCAGACTGGTGAAGCACCGAAGGGTGATGTTCTTCTGCAGCAGATGGATCATGCGGTGGAAGAAGCCGGAAACCGAGAGGGGGTTCGGGAAAGAGTGACCTTATACGATGAGATGCTGCGCATCCAGACAAGTCTGGACCGGGTGCAGGCGGAAAAAGAGCAGCTTGAGGCCGAGAGGAACCAGGCCGAGATGGAAATGAAACAAATCGAAGCAAGGGCAGAAGAAGCGCTGCGCAGAAACAGGCTGACAAGCGCGCTGATAAAAGCAGGACGGCTTGACGAACTGGTGAAGGCCGAAGCGGATGAAACCTTCCGAAACAAGCTGATGGAAGAACTGCATATTTAGAAATCAATATTTCGTGATGACAGGGCACATTCGGAACCGAAGCAGATTCTGATGTGCTCTTTTTTCGCTGTTCTTTTCATTGACGCCGCGGGGCAGCTGGAATATAATTCTTAGTAGGAAAGGAGACAGTGAAATGCGAGTGATTGATCTGACACAGACCATTACAGAAAATCTGCCGGTCTATCCGGGTACGGAAGGTCCGAAACTGGAGCCGGCCAGCACCTATGAGAAGGACGGGTTCCGCGAGACCCTTCTGACGATGTATTCCCATACGGGAACCCATATGGATGCGCCGGCGCATATTTATGACGGACGTCCGACGCTGGACGCGATGGAAGCGGATTCTTTCGCAGGAAAGGGACTGATCATCGACTGCCGGGAGTTCGGGGAAGGTGAAGAAATCCCGCTGTGCAAAATCCATGCGGCAGGCGGCCTTGCCGAGGAGGCGGACTTTCTTCTTTTCCTTACCGGCTGGAGCCGGCTGTGGGGAAAACCGGAATATTTCGGGAACTATCCGGTTCTGTCGCAGGAAGCCTGCCAGTTTCTGATCGATACAGGAAAGAAGGGTGTGGGTCTGGATGTGATCAGCCTGGATCCCATCGCCGATGCACAGCTGACACGGCATCATCAGGTTCTGGCTCATGACATGGTTATCGTGGAAAATCTGACCGGTCTGGAAGAAGCGTATGAAGCCAGCCGGGGCGGACTGTTCACGCTGGCTGTGCTGCCGATGAAATATGAGAATGCAGACGGCGCGCCGGTGCGTGCCGCGGCCATCATGGAGGAATAGAATATGAAACTGATTCTGCACAGTCTGCAGGAACTGCAGTATGATGAGGATTCCGCCGCACCGTCCATGGAAGCAATGGCACAGTGGTTTGCCGGAAAGTGGGGCGTGCCTCTTGCTGCTTATGTGGAAAGCATGGAAGAATGCCGCAAGGCATCCGGTCCGGTTCCCCAGTGGTATGTGGTCACCGATGCGGAGGCGGAGGAGCCCGAAAAGATCGTTGCCGGTGCCGGGGTGATCGCCAATGACTTTCATAAGCGTCCGGAACTGACGCCCAACCTCTGTGCGCTGTATGTGGAGGAACCGTACCGCCGCCGGGAGATCGCCAGAACGCTGCTGGATTTCATCTGCGATGATCTTTCTGCCATGGGCGTGGAACGGGCATATCTGATCACCGGGCACACGGATTTTTATGAAAAGTGCGGATGGGATTTCTATGGAATGATCGAGGAGGAAGATGGAAATCTGATCCGTATGTACACCAGAAAGACCGAGGAATTCATCTGAAAACATTTACAAACAGGCGGAAGTATGATAAATTAGAATGATGAGATTGCTGTGCAGTCTGGTTTTAACGTGGAGAAAACAGTATGAAAAAAATAGCGATATACATCCTGAGACTCGGCCTCAACATTATATACTTTTTCCTGAAGCTGTTTCCGGTGAAGCAGAACAAAGTCGTTTTTCTGTCCCGGCAGTCCGACAGCCTGACCCTGGACTTTTCCATGGTGCAGGAGGAACTGAAGCGGCAGCAGCCTTATGTGGAGATCGTTACACTGTGCAACAGGCTGGAAGGTGAAAAAAGCGGCGGCCTGATGCGTTTCGCGGCAACGACGCTGAAAAGCATGTATCACATGGCCACATCCAGTGCCTGTGTGCTGGATGCCTACTGGCCTGCAGTGTCACTGCTGCATCATAAAAAGAGTCTGACAGTGATCCAGATGTGGCATGCGCTGGGAAAAATCAAACAGTCCGGTTACCAGACCCTGGGAAGGGAATCGGGACGCAGTGCTGAAATGGCGCGTCTGATGAAGATGCACGAAAATTATGACTATATCATCGCGGGGGGAAAGGCGTGGAATCCGTTTTACTGCCAGTCCTTTCACACGACAGAGGATAAACTGGTCAACTGCGGGCTGCCGCGGATTGATCATCTGCTGGAAACTGCAGAGGACAACCGCAGGGCGGTACTGGATGCCTATCCGCAGTTCTCGGGAAAAACCGTAATTCTGTATGCGCCGACCTTCCGGAAGAATATCGAGCTCCACTGGGAGGAACTGACCGATGCGGTGGCAGAAGCCAACCGGCGTGAAAAAGACCAGTATGTGCTCATCGTCAAGGGACATCCCAATCAGAAGTTGGAGGCGGGAGACAGACCCGGCGTGTTCGACTGTCCGGATTTCACCGCTGTCGATCTTCTGGCAGCATGTGATTATCTGATCACGGATTATTCTGCCATTGCGATCGAGGGTGCCGTGCTGAGCAGACCGACCTGGTATTTTGTCTATGATTATGAGGAATACCGCGAAAAAAACGGCATGAATATTGATCTGTTTGAAGTCATGCCCGGCTGCGTGTTCCGGGACGGCCATGCACTGATGCAGCGGCTGGTTTCCGCGGACCGCGCGGCGCGAAATGATGAGATCAGCAGGGATGCCATGCCGTATCCGAGAAAGGTGCTGGACGCTTACCGGAAAGCGTATCTGCCGGAGCATCTGGGAACTTCCACACGGCAGGTGGCAGATCTGATCCTCCGCTGCATGATGGATGGAAAATAACGGAAAGGAAACAGAAATGGATGCATTTACATTCGTCAGATGGGCAGTAAGAAAAATGAAACTGTTCGTCCTGTACTGGAGAAGGATCGTTTTTGCGAAAAATCATTTCAAGTGCCCCTGGTATAAAAAACTGAAAGCAAACCTGCACGGTTTTCTGGCAGACCAGTGGATGCTGTATGATTTTGATCATAACGATCGTCATGAATACCTTTCGGAATTCGACTGGTACCGGAGTCGCTATATCAACGAGCCTTTTGACTTCATCTGCAATAACAAGATCGCTTCCGCAGAGATTCTGAAACAGTATGTGCGGGTGCCGGAAAGCTATATGATTAAAAACCGGGGCTACCTCTCCAGCTTTCAGAGTGAAGCGATGGAATATGAAGACGCGCTGGAACTGCTGAAGGAAAAGAAAACCCTGTTCTTCAAGCCTTACGGCAAGGGGAAGGGAACCGGGGTATGCCGTCTGACATGGGAAAACGGAGCACCGGCCATCGATATGAAACCGGTGACGGAAGAGGAGCTGCTTTCTTTCTTGAAGAAGCATGACAACTGGTTCCTCAGCGAGGCGATGAAACAGCATCCCTACAGTGACCGGATCTATGACAAAACTGTCAACACCATCCGTTTCATCACCCTGCGGGATCCGGAAACCCATAAATTTAAAATATTTTTCGCAGTGCAGCGGATCGGGACGAAAGAAACAATCCCGGTGGACAACGGCAGCCGGGGGGGCCTGGTATCAAAGATCGATCTGGAAACCGGCGAGCTCAGTGAAGCCCGCTGCCTCCACAACCGGAATGTATATAAAGTGCATCCGGACTCCGGTGCGCCGATTGAGGGCGTGGTGATTCCGGGATGGCAGAAACTGAAGGAGGATATGCTGGTTCTGGCAAATCGTCTGCCGTATATGCATTTTATCGCCTGGGATATTCTCATTACGGAGGAAGGTTTCTGTATCATCGAGGCCAATACCTCCTCCGGCGTGAATATTATTCAGCTCTGGGGCGGCCAGAGAAACGGGGAGCTGGGAGACTTCTACCGTTATCATAAGGTGATCCGCTAGGCTGATAAACAGCAGAGGTTTGAAATGAAGTATATTATCATGGCCGACGGGAAAGGAACCCGCTGGCAGAATTATAAGGACATCCCCAAGCATCTGATTGAGATCGGCGGGGAGACGCTGCTGGGAAGAACCGTTCGCCTGCTGCAGGAAGGGGATCCTTCCGGCCAGGTGATTATCACTTCCCATGACAGCCGGTATGAATTTCCCGGTGCACAGCGGTATGAACCGAAGAACAACCATCTGGAAATTGACCGTTTTACCGAAGAGCTCATTGAAGATCAGGTATGTTTTCTGTATGGAGATACTTTCTATTCGGAATCTGCGATGGATACGATTCTGTCGGCAAAGGCGGAAGATATCCTGTTCTTCGGCAATGCCAGATCGATTGTCGCGGTCAAGGTGGCGGACGGATCCCTTTTCCGGTATCATGTGGACAGAGTACGGCAGCTGTTTCTGGAAGGAAAAATAGAAAAATGTATCGGGTGGCAGGTCTATCAGTCCTTTATCGGCCTGCCGTTTGGAGAAAAAAGAATCGGAGAAAAGTTTACGGTGCTGGAGGACAGCACGGAGGACTTCAACTCACCGGAAGATTACAACAGGAGGAAAAGCAGGTAAGATGGGACTGAAGAAATTAGTAGTGAATGCACTTGCTCTGGGACCGACGTCAAGAGGATTTACCGGCGGTGAAGCGCGCAGGTGGGTCAGACAGGTCTACAGACATTATACCAGGGATTACGGATACAGCAGAAAAGAAACCCGCTGGGCCATCCGGCACGGATTCATGCCGGAGCAGGTGGATAAACTTGGAATCAATGAAGAAAATGTGGGTGACTACATTTCCGCGAAGGATTATGCCTATCTGCGCCCTCTGAACGGAACCTACAGCAAATGGATCACCGATAAGGTGACGGTACACACAATCTTCAAGCCGTTCCGCTGGTGTATGCCGGCCCTGTACTATCAGATCAGCAAGCGGTATGACGAGGTGATGATTATTCCGCTGTATGATGACAAGGCGGGTGATACTTTTGATGACGTCCTCGCGCTGATCCGGGAAAAGGGAGAAGTGACCATTGCACCGGCCAATGGTATTTCTGCCAGCACCATCGCATATCGGGAAGACGGCTTCTGGTTTGATGATGAAAAAATGACAGAAGAACAGCTGATCAGCCGGATGAGCGAATATCGCTCCACCATCGTGATCAAGGAGAAGGTCCGCACTGGCGCCAATGTGAATCACGGTGTGCTAAATCTGATCGTATTTAACGCGGAAGGAGATAATCCGGTCATTGGGGACGGTTTCTTCCGATATGATGCATATGAGCTGAAACCGCTGAAATCTCTGGCGCAGGCCAGAGCCGACAGTCTGGAAGAAGAGGATGTGGATGATACAGAGAAAGTGACAGAACAGCGGGAAGAGACCGTGGATGTCAGGACGGGAACCTGCTGCGGCAGGCCGATACCGTTCTGGGACGACATCACCAGGACACTGCATGATCTCTGCATTTTCGTACCGCAGCTGGAATTTTTCGGCGCGGAGATCGTCATCAACGAGGATGGATTCAAGATCATGCGGATGATTAATCATCCGGAGTATCCGACCTGCCAGCCGTTCAGCCGTGAGACTTCAGCTTATCTGGAGCAGAAGGTGGCTCAGAAAAAAGAAGCCTACGCGAAAGAGGGAACGCGGCTTCGCAGAGGATGGAAAAAAGTGAAGCGGAAGATCCGTGTGAAATTTGCCCGCACGTTCTATCCGAAAGGTCTGGTTCCGTACCTTTCTGTCAAGTGGATCGGACAGGTATGGCAGGACTTCCGGTCGAACAGGGATGCCACATTCCGGGAAAAGATGTGGGCGTACCGCCATGGATTCCTGTCTTACCGGCTGGCGCAGTACGGCATCACAGAGGAGAACTACAGCGAATACATCTCAGATTTTGAATACAAGTGGCTTCGTCACATCAATCCGAAGTACCGCAAATGGATGGAAGACAAGATTACGGTCAAATATGTATGTTCCGATTACAACGAGTGTTTCCCGGAATATTACTACCATATCATCTGCAAAAACGGAAATAATAAGGTGATCTCCATGATGGATCTGCCGGAGGGATATACCAATACCTTTGATGAAATCTTCCGCCTTGTGGAAGAAAAAGGTGTGCTGGCGCTGAAGCCGGATGAGGGCTCTCATGGAGACGGATTCTATAAATTCACCTGCGAGAACGGGAAATATCAGCTGAATTACGAAGATGTGACCCGCCAGCAGGTGCTGGATATTCTGGAAGACATCAATAACCAGTATCTGGTCACAGAATACATCAATATGCATCCGATGCTGAAAAAGATTTATGACGGATCGGTAAATACAGTCCGGATGCTGGTATTTAAAAAAGATGGAAAAACACCGCAGATCGGCAATGCTTATGTCCGTTTCGGCTCCAAAAAGACCGGCGCTGTGGACAATGTGGGTGCCGGCGGCATGACGGCCCACATCGATGTGGACACTGGACATTTCTATGATGCGAAGATTGTCATGGACGGTTCCATCGAAGACTGTCCGGTCCATCCGGATACCGGCGTGCCGATCGAAGGATATCTGCCGAACTGGGAGCAGGTCAAGGCACAGGTCCTTGCAGTGGCTTCCAGCATCAAGCAGCTGGAATTTTTCGGTTTCGATCTGGCCATTACAGAAGACGGCATCAAATTCCCGGAAATCAACCGGTTCCCGGACTATCCGGCTGTAGAGAAATACACCGAGAAGACCAGGGATTATCTGCTGTATAAGCTGGAAGGAAAGAAACGTCTCTATGGGTATGACGTTACGCCAAACCGGACGCTGGTACATCTTCCGAACCGGCCTCCGAGAAAAAATACCGCAGAGAAAAATGGAGAGGAAACAATTTGAATACACTGAAAGAAATCGTAAAAGATCATATTGACTACAGAAAGCAGCTGGTGCAGCTGGCAAAGGCCGATATGAAAAAAGCGTATGGCGGCGTGCTCGGCATGGGCTGGGCGATTATCCGGCCGGCTATTCTGATCTTTGTCTTCTGGTTTGCTTTTTCTGTCGGACTGCGAAAAGGCGGTGATGTGGACGGCTATCCGTTTTTTCTGTGGCTGATCGCAGGTATGATCCCGTGGTTTTATATGCGGGACATGATCACCGGAGGCGCCGGATCCATCCGCCGGTACAAGTATCTGGTGACCAAGATCAAATTCCCGGTCTCCACGATCCCGACCTTTGTCAGCATGGGAAACCTGGTGACACATATGGGTCTTGTGGTGATCATGATTGTGATCTATATGCTGTTCGGATACTATCCGACTGTGTATTATCTGCAGATTCCGCTGTACATGGCGATGATGTTTCTGTTTTTCACCGCCTGGGGGCTGTTTGCCGGGGTGCTTTCCTCCATCAGCCGCGATTTTCTGAATCTCGTGAAATCCCTGACCCAGGCGCTGTTCTGGCTGTCCGGCATTCTGTATGATGCCAATGCCATTGATCAGCAGTGGATCCGGAATATTCTGCTGTTCAATCCCGTGACGATTGTGGTTAACGGTTACCGGAATGCGCTGATTCATCAGCAGTGGTTCTGGGAGGATCCGCAGCAGCTGATGAATTTCGCCATCGTCTATCTGGTCATGCTGTGTCTGGCAGTATGGTCCTACAGCAAGCTGAAGAAAGACATTCCGGATGTGCTTTAAAAGAGAGGCAGGAAGGAACGCAGGTACGATATGAGTGAAGAAAAAAAGAATGATATTGTAATAGAGTTTAAGCATGTCACCAAGTCCTATAAGCTGTTTGCCAATGATCGGCAACGTCTGAAGGCGGTTTTTTCGAAAAAGGCCAAATATAAAAAGATGGTTGCGGTCAATGATCTGTCCTTTCAGATCCGGCGGGGCGAGTCCGTCGCTCTGCTGGGAAAGAACGGTGCGGGAAAATCCACGATTCTGAAGATGATCACAGGCGTAGCGTATCCGACCAGCGGCGAGATCACAGTCAACGGCAGGGTCAGCGCGCTGCTGGAGCTGACGGCAGGATTCGATCCGGAATTTACCGGACGGGAAAATATCTATTTCCGGGGGCAGCTGATGGGCATGAAAGAGGAAGAAATCCGGGAACTGGAGCCGTCAATCGTGGAATTTGCAGACCTCAGCGATTATATCGATCAGCCGGTGCGGACCTATTCCAGCGGGATGAAGGCGCGCCTGGGGTTTGCCATCAATGTGAGCATCAAACCGGAGATTCTGATTGTCGATGAAGCGCTTAGCGTGGGTGACAATGAATTTAAAAAGAAATGTACGGAAAAAATAAATGAGATCGTCAGCGAAAAAGATGTGACTTTCCTTTTCGTGACCCATTCCACCGGTGTGGCGAAATCTTTCTGCAGGCGGGGCATGGTAATGCGGCAAGGAAAACTGCTGTTTGACAGCAGCATCGAAGAGGCAGTTGATTTTTACAACGATCTGCTGGAAAAAGATTCAGCCAGGAAAAAAGGAAAGGGTAAGGGAATATTTGAACAATGAGCAGAACAGAAAAAAAACACCGCAGAAGTCTGCTGGACTGGTTCAGAGGTCTGGCTACCTGGAAGAAGATCACCCTTCTGGTTGCTGTGATCGTGATCCTCGCGCTGCTGATCGTCGGCGTCGTGGTTTACGGATATATGCACAGCGCACTGGATCAGATGCATGAGGCCACACCGGAGGACTATGATCTGTCGCTTACCGATGTGGACGGTTATATCAATATCCTTCTTCTCGGTGTGGACAGCCGGGACATGGATAATATCCAGGGAACACGAAGCGATGCAATCATGATCGTTAGCATCAACAAAGATACCAATGATGTGAAGGTTGTCTCTGTCTATCGGGACACCTTTCTGAAAATCGGCGACACATCCACATTTGATAAAATTACCCATGCCTGCGCGTATGACGGGCCGGAGATGAGCATGAAGTCTCTGAATCAGGCCATGGATCTGAATATCAGCAACTATGTCGTTGTCAACTTCAAGGCGGTGGCGGATCTGGTCGATGCAGTGGGCGGCATCACTGTCGACGTGGAAGACTACGAAATCCAGCAGCTGAATAAATATACCATTCAGACTGCGAAAAACATCGGAAGAGAAAACTACAAGCTGGTAGAGGCGGCAGGAACGCAGACCCTGGAAGGCGTGCAGGCGGTTTCCTATGGCCGGATCCGGAAAGGAGTCGGCGATGACTTCAAGCGGACCGAAAGAATGCGGACCGTTCTGTCTCTTGTTTTCAGCAAGATGAAGACCATGTCTTTCGGCGAAATCAAAGGCCTCATTGATATGATGATTCCGCAGGTGAAGACAAACCTGGATATGAACAATATTTTTGCGCTGGCGGCGCGGCTTCCGAAATTCAATATTGTGGGCAGTGTGGGCTGGCCATATGATGTGACCAGCGGATACATAAACGGTGTTTCTTATGTGCTCCCGCAGGATCTTGCAGCCAATACCACCCGCCTTCATCAGGAAGTCTTCCTTCAGGAAGATTATACGCCTTCTGCCACAGTCACAGCGATCAGCAATGAACTTGCGGTGAGAATTCAGGGAGCGCGGGATAACAACCAGATCAGAGGCGAAAAGCCGGTGCAGACCAGTGAACAGAAAGACCCGACGCAGGTTGCGGAGAATACGGAAAATTCCAGACCAGATACTCCGAATCCGGGCACGACGGATCCGGAAACGCCAGAACCCGGCACGACAGATCCGGAAACACCGGATCCTGGAACCACCGACCCGGGCACGACGGATCCGGAAACGCCGGATCCTGGAACCACGGATCCTGGAACCACGGATCCCGGAGCCACGGATCCAGGCGCTGCGGATCCGGGAACGACGCCGACAGATCCGACATCCGGCGGTTCAGAGACTACGGATCCCGGAACCGCATATGATGATCCGGAAGCGGTGAGTCAACCAGGGACCTGATACGGGGCAGGAACCGGTAAAATAATTCCAGACGCCTCCCCGGCGAAAAGGGCGCTGCTTCCGGCAGAGAAACTGACGGGAGAACCGATTTTGCTGAGAAAAATGAAAATAAATTTAAGAAAGAAAAGGTGAATATGCCATGGCAAAAGAAAAATTAAACTGGGAAGATGAGCAGGTAAGACACGATTACAGACATACGGCGTCTCATATCATGGCGCAGGCAATCAAGCGCCTGTGGCCGGATACGAAACTGGCCATCGGACCGGCAATTGATAACGGATTTTATTACGATCTGGACTCCGAGCACAAGTTTACGGAAGAAGACTTCCCGAAAATCCAGAAAGAAATGAAAAAAATCGTACAGGCGAATTATCCTCTGGAACGGTTTGAACTCCCTCGGGAAGAAGCCATCCAGTTTATGGAGGAAAGAGAAGAGCCGTATAAGGTGGAACTGATTCAGGATCTGCCGGAGGACGCGGTCATCTCCTTCTACCGGCAGGGAGATTTCGTGGATCTGTGTGCCGGACCGCATATGGAATCTACCGGGAAGATCAGGGCTTTCAAGCTGATGAGTGTCGCAGGCGCTTACTGGAGAGGCGACTCCAACCGGCAGATGCTGCAGAGAATTTATGCGACTGCTTTCCCGACTCAGGAAGAACTGGATGCCTATATCACGAAGATGGAAGAGGCAAAGAAGCGGGATCACCGCAAGATCGGCAAGGAAATGGATCTGTTCATGCTGACGGAGGAGGGACCTGGATTCCCGTTTTTCCTGCCGAAGGGCATGATCATCCGCAATGAACTGGAAGCTTTCTGGCGCGAAGAGCACCGCAAGAGAGGCTATCAGGAGATCAAGACGCCGCTGATTCTGAATGAGCATCTCTGGAGAACGTCCGGCCACTGGGATCACTATAAGGATAATATGTATTTTACTAAAATTGACGATGAAGACTATGCGATCAAACCGATGAACTGCCCTGGCGCCATGCTGGTCTACAAGAGAAAAATGTGGTCCTACCGCGAGTTCCCGATCCGCTGCGGCGAACTGGGACAGGTGCATCGTCACGAGCTGTCGGGTGCGCTTCACGGCCTGATGCGTGTGAGAACTTTTACGCAGGATGATGCGCATATCTTCATGCTGCCGGAGCAGGTGAACGATGAGATCAAGGAAGTTGCAAAGTTCTGCGATGATGTATACAAGATGTTCGGATTTGAATATCATGTGGAACTGTCCACCCGTCCGGAGGACTCCATGGGTACCGACGAAGAATGGGAGATGGCAGAAAACGCACTGCGCAGCGCCATCGAGGAAATGGGCGTGCCGTTCGTGATCAACGAAGGAGACGGCGCGTTCTATGGTCCGAAGCTGGATTTCCATCTGCAGGATTCCATCGGCCGTACATGGCAGTGCGGAACGATTCAGCTGGATATGCAGATGCCGCAGCGGTTTGATCTGACCTATATCGGCGCCGACGGCGAGAAGCACCGTCCGATCATGATTCACCGTGTAATCTTCGGTTCGATCGAACGGTTCATCGGTATCCTGACCGAACACTGCGCAGGTAAGTTCCCTCTGTGGCTGGCTCCGGTACAGGTTCGTCTGCTGACGGTAACGGAGAAATTCGCACCGTATGCGGAAGAAGTCAAGAATCGTCTGGAGGAACTGGGACTTCGCGTAGAGCTGGATGTCCGCAATGAGAAGATCGGTTACAAGCTGCGTCAGGGAAGAAACGAGAGAGTCAACTATCTCTGCGTCATCGGCGAAAAGGAGATGGAATCCGGCACGGTGACTGTCCGCAGTGCCAAAGTGGGCGAGCTAGGCGAAATGCCGGTGGAAGATTTCGCTGAAAAGCTGCTGGCGGAAATTGCACTGAAGGAAATGTAAGATACGTGGCACGGCACGGTGCGCATGGTGTGCATGGTGTGCATGTTATTGTGCGGAGCGGGCTGTGGTACAACGGAAACGATAAAAACCAAAAGGAGTGGTTTCACGGACTGAGACTGCTCCTTTTATTTTTTAGTAACGCATCCTGGTTGACGATGACGAACCAAGCTCGCTCAAATTAAACGCTGCTGACGGTCTGTGCCCGGCAGCAGCGTTTAAAAAATGATCATTGGATTGTTTATTTAGATATTTTGTATGTTACATTGGACCATGGGGAGTAGATCCGCTTCTCGCCGACCTGCTTGTATGCACGGACTTTGTAGTAGTAGCGGGTTCCTTTCTTCAGGCCGGAAGTGTTCCGGTAGGAATTCTTCGCGGTAGAGAAGGCCAACTGGTATCCGGTTTCCATCGATGTGGATTTCCATACTTCATAACCGTCCACATCTTCCGGCAGACCGATGCCGCCTGCAGACCAGGTGATCTGCAGATATCCTTTGCCGGAAGCTGTTTTTCCTGTAGCGGAGGACGCGTTTACCGTTACCAGGGAAAGTGCTTCTTCCGCTGCAGACTCTGCTGCTTTGCGGGCCTGATAGTCGGCCAGAATCTGCGGATAATCATAGTCCGGCACCATAGGTTCTGCGGAGGTGCTGAAGAGCCTGGACCAGGTTTCCTGATCAATCACGCCGGTATTCGGCAAGTCATTGACCACCTGGAACCGGATGGCAGCTTCCTGCATTGCCTCGTTATAGCTGGTTTCTGATCCGGCAGTGCTGCCCGTGGACTGTGTTCCATAATAGCTGGAAGACACATAGGAAACAGACGGGCTGTAGTAGCCCAGCGCTTCAAGCCGTCTGGCCGCGGCCTGAATATATGGCAGTTTCGCATCGGAGGAGTCGCCTGGATTCAGGGTGTATTTATAGCTGTCCGGATCCAGTGTGAAACGGATCTGGTATCCTGCTGCAGCCGGTGTAAAATGCCAGGTCGCTTTCGATGACAGACGGCTGCCTGTGCCGGTGCTGTAGATTCCCTGTACCTTGTAGCCGATTTCCGGTTTCGAATACAGGGACAGGGCAGAATCCTTATAGCGGGTATCCAGCGTGAAATAGAAGGTACCGTGGTTGCCGGCCTCGATGGTCCGGTTCCGCCCGTTGACATACAGGGTTGCCGATTTCATCGGATTGTTTTTCGCCCGGACATACCATGCTTTATAGCAGTTTGTCAGATCCAGGGTTTCAATATCGTTATTATACAGATACACTTTTTCCAGGCTGGTGCAGCCGGACAGATCCACTGCTGTATAGCTGTTGCTGTGGGAAGACAGTAGCTTCATGGATTTCAGACCCGGCAGGCTCAAAGTACCGGTAAAACCCTTGTCACTCCACTGAATCTGGCTGATATTACCTCTGCCGTCGGTCATGAAGTGGGATTTGGTGCCGTCACCCCAGGTTTTCTTATCCGACGGGGTATAGTTCTTGTTCAGCAGCTTACCGTTCTGAATGCGCACCGTGCTGCCATAGCTGTTCGAGCCGTATCCGTAGCTGTATCCATAGTCGTAACCAAAGTCATAA
>JALEHL010000085.1 GCA_022770665.1 Bacillota bacterium | reverse complement strand
TTCTGGTCAGACAGCTACTTCATTACAACGGTAAGTGAAAACAGCCTGACAATGGTAAAAGAATACATTCAGAATCAGCAAAAGAAGTAAAGCGGCATTCACCCACGCCCAACGCACGCTTATGAACGTGGTACTCTGCCGTCATTTATAGACATGGCTGTGGGCGATCTGCTCTTCCGTGGGATCGAAATAGGTATAGTTGGTCACGCCCGTTGTGGTCCATTTGCCTGTGCTGCTGTTATAGGCATTGGTAGTGCCCACCGTAGGATCCACGAAAATCCAGCGGCCGTCCACCCAGGCCTCTACCCACCAGTGATCCCGGACGTCTATATTTTGCTCCGTGCGCCAGTCATTGGAAGGGACCGCCAGCCGATGACCGTAAACCAGCCGGGCAGGGATTCCCTGGGCACGGGCCAGTGCGATGAAGATGGCCGAGTATCCCTGACAGGTGGTGTAAACCCGTCCGCTCTGACTGTTGACGCCTGTCCTCCCGGTCTCAAAGCTGAAGATGTTTTCATATGGATCACAGTACTGGTTGTTATGGGTCTGGAATGCCACGGAATCGTAGTAAAAGTTTCCTGCCGTATACTCATAGATCGCCCGCAGCTTTTCGTAGTCCGTGGTAATCCCGGCGGTGATCCGGCTTGCGACGGACCGGATATAGGACTACTTTGCGGCGGTGATGGACGAATAGACGCCGGTGGCAGGGTTTCGCAGAACGAACCGGATGTCCTCCAGCGAGTTGTCCAGGTAGAGACTGGTGTCGTACAGACTGCCGATTTCCATGACCTGCCGGTTATAGTTGATCACATCCATATACCGGAGGATCCTGACCTGACCGTCTTTTACATAAATCTCCATGTTCTTGTTCAGCACGCCGCTGTTTGTATATTTCAGACTGGCGGCATCTTCTGCCGTAGCGCAGCGGCGGATATAGATATTGTAATACCCGTCTTCAATTTCATACTCGTCCATGTTCAGGTAATATGTGAAATGATAGGTTTCCGTTCCGTTCCCCGCCCGTGCCATGGTCGGCGCAATGAAAATATCCAGTCCGATATCCCCCTTGTTTTCACCCACCCGGTACAGGGACAGGCGGAACAGGCTTGTTTCAAGAGGTGTTCTGTAGATGACTTTCAGAACATGGTCATCGGCAGTGGTCACATAGGCCCGCAGATACTCTTCGGCATCGGTGTCTGCCGTGGATTTGAAGGTGGTCACTTTGGCCGGCGCACCCACCTGGGACAGCGGCGAAAGGAGTCCGTAAGGAGGCTCTGCCGGCAGCGCGCAGATGAGCAGCACTGCGATCAGAACTGCGGAAATTCGTTTCACATAGGTTTTCTTTGATAATCTCTTTTTCATGTCATCCCCCCTGATTCGTTCTGTTATTATAACGATTCAGGAAGAATCATGTTCACCTTTTTCTGGGGATATGGTATAATCAAAGTGCAAAGATGCCGTCTTCTTCCAACGAAAGGAGGTCTTTTATGTCAACGCTTCGCAAAATCTGTCCGCGCCGCAATTTTCTGCTGCCTGTCCTGTGTGTTTTGCTGATGCTCTCTTATCCCGGGGCGGCATGGGCTGATATAGGACCCAAGCCTTCCGTACAGATTTGCTTCACCGGTATGGACCCGGACGTGCTCTGCTATGGTACCCTGCTTTCCGAAAGGGACAGCACCGGACCTGCCAGCGTATGGAACGGAGATGAGGAATTCGCCTTGTGTCCCGAGGGGGAATTTAAGATCTGGAAGGCCTTCGTGGATTATAAAGATGAAGACGGTTTCTTTTTCCTTCAGGAATTCTGGAACTGCTCGGAATCCGGCCAGCTTGCCTGGACCTACTATCCGCCCAGTACCTTTAAGGTACTGCTGTATTATCCGGAAAGCGGCACGTTCTGCGTAAGCCCGATCTATGAAACGTATGCCTTTGACAGCTATTATACGGTGAATTTGACAGGGCTGCCGGGCCAGGCTGCATCCTCCGGCACCAATGCTGTTCTCACAGCGGTGGAGAGCTATAACTATATCCCGGAACTCCGCTCTCTGACGGTGCGCATTGTATTGACCATCCTTCTGGAGCTTCTGATTGCCTTGCTTTTCGGTTACCGTGAAATGAGCGTCCTGGCCTTTCTGGCTGTAGTGAACCTGGTGACGCAGATCGGCCTTAATGTGGCCTTAAATGTAATCAATTACCACTCCGGTCCCATGGCCTTCACCTTTTATTATGCGCTGATGGAAGCAGGTGTGTTCATTCTGGAGGCAGTGCTCTATGCGAACCTGCTGCACCGGTTCAGCGGCCAGCCGAAGCCGGAATCCGCCAACAGGGCCGTCGGCTACGCCTTCACTGCCAATGCAGCATCTTTCGCAGCCGGTCTGTGGCTGGCACATGTGATTCCGGGGATTTTCTAAAAAAAAGGGGTCTGCTCATATTGCGAACAGACCCTTTTCTATGCTCTATATTTCACTCTATATTTCCATATCCAGCAGATAGGAACTTAATCCCTTTCCATGCATATCTACGGACAGGGAGCGGGTTACGCCGCCGCCCAGTGCTGCGTACATCACGAAGTTCAGTGCACAGATATTCGGCAATTCGTAGCGAACCACGTCTCCTTTTACAATACCTTTAAAATGTTCTTTGACTCTCTCCGGCGTTACTTTTTCCTTCAGGAGTTCATAGTCCTTCGGATCATAAGCAATCAGAGAAATATTGGAAATGTTACCCTTATCACCAGTACGAGAATGTGCAATTTCCCAAAGTTTCATAATCATACTTCCTTTCTAATTCGCGCTGTACTATTTTACTTCAAATACTTCAACTTCCGGCTTTACATCATAGCGGCTTACCAAGATGGAAGCGACGGAAACAATTTCA
>JALEHL010000074.1 GCA_022770665.1 Bacillota bacterium | reverse complement strand
ACAGATTCCTGTGCCGGTCTGGATGCACGGCACCTTGGCGTTTTCGATACAGGACCGGATCAGCCCGGCTCCGCCCCGCGGGATCAGCAGATCGATGTAGCCTGTACCATGCATCAGTTCCAGCGCACTTTCCCGGGAGGTGTCCTCCACCAGCTGCACTGCTTCCCGCGGCAGCCCGGCGGCCGCCAGGCCCTCCTGGAGGGCCCGGCATATGGCCGCCGCCGAACGCCGGCTCTGCCGCCCCGGGCGCAGGATGCCGGCGTTCCCGCTCTTCAGAGCGAGGGCTGCCGCGTCACTGGTCACATTGGGCCGACTTTCATAGATAATGGCAATGACACCAAGAGGCACCGCCGTTTTTTCTATGATCAGGCCGTTGGGCCTTTCGATGCGCTCCAGCACTCTGCCCACCGGATCCGGCAGCTTCACCACATCACGGATTCCCTGTGCCATTGCATCGATCCGCTCTCCGGTCAGAGAAAGACGATCAATCATCACATCAGAAACCGTCCCGCGGGCCTCTTCCACATCCAGCGCGTTTTCTCTGAGGATTTCTTCCGAAGACGCCTGCAGGCAGTCCGCCATCTGAAGCAGCGCCTGATTTTTCTGCTCCGTGGGCGCTGCAGAAAGCGCCGGAGCGGCAGATTTTGCCGAGCGCATCATTTCAATCGTTGTCTTCATCGCAGGTCTTCCTCCTTTCTTCCGGCCGCAAACCGGGTTCCAACCGGCTTTCCATCCATAATATCGTACAGGATATACGGATCCCGTCCGTTGGCAATGATCATGTCGCAACCTGCGTTTACAGCAATCTCTGCTGCCTCCAGCTTGGTCACCATGCCGCCGGTGCCCAGGCTTCCGCTGCTGCCGCCGGCCACTGCCTTCAGCTCTTCCGTAATCTCTGAAACCAGAGGGATCAGCTTCGCATCCGGATCTTTATTCGGGTCAGCCGTGTACAGGCCATCGATATCGGAAAGGATGATGTAAAGATCCGCTTCCACCTCCCGGGCCACTACCGCACCCAGTGTGTCGTTGTCCCCGATAACGATCTGCTCTGTGGCAACGGTGTCGTTTTCATTGACAATGGGAAGCGCATGAAGATCAAGCAGTGTGTTCATGGTGTTTGTGAAATTTTCCCGTCGGCGGTCATCGTTGATATCAGAAGCCGTCAGTAGAAGCTGGGCAACCGTATGATTATATTCAGAAAACAGTTTGTCATAGGTATACATCAGCTCGCACTGGCCTACGGCCGCCGCCGCCTGTTTGCCTGGAAGGGTATCGGGTCGGCGGGAAAGTCCCAGCTTGCCCATGCCCATGCCGATGGCTCCGGAAGAAACCAGGATCACCTCGTGCCCTGCGTTCTTCACATCGCTCAGCACCTTGCAGAGTTTCTCCATATGACGTATATTCAAATGCCCAGTCGCCACATGGGCCAGGGTGGATGTTCCTACTTTCACGACAATTCTCATAGATGCCCTCCTTTGCCAGTCGAATTTTATCTCATTTTGTCAGCCAATATCTTTCATCATAACACAATATGATATCGATTGCAAACAGATCAAAAGGCCATTTTCCTGCAGATCAGCAAGAGAAATGACCTTTTTCATTCCAGCAGTTTTTCTAACGAAGCTGTGGATCTTCCGGGCGCTTGATGACCTTTCCGTCGATCAGCACGTAGTAAATCTTCGTCGGTACCGTCAGCGGACTGCCATCGGCGATGACCATATCCGCATCCTTACCCGCCTCCAGGGAACCTACCCGGTCTGCAATGAGACCATGCCGGGCCGGATTGATGGTAATAGCCTGCAGTGCCATGAACGGATCCATGCCGCCTTCCACTGCAATTCCGGCGCATAACGGCAGGAATTCCTGCGGGATCACCTGCGCATCGGTAATGATCGAAACCTGACATCCTGCTTCCGCCAGCACTTTCGGCGTCTGCCAGCTCAGACTGCGCATTTCAAATTTGGAGGCGCTTGTCAGGGTCGGTCCCACAGCCAGCGGCACATTTTCCTTCGCCAGCTCCTCTACAACCAGATGTCCCTCCGTCACATGCTCCAAGGTGATATTCACATCGAATTCTCTGGCAATCCGCAGTGCGGTAAAGATATCCTGCGCCGCATGGGCGTGTGCCTTCAGCGGTATTTCCTTTTTCAGCACCGGGATCAGCGCTTCCATCTTCATATCCAGCGGCGGACGCCTTTCGGGCTTGTCTCCTGCAGCTTCCTTTTTTTCCAGATACTCTTTTGCCTGTGCCAGGGCCTGACGCAGGTAAAATGCCGTGGTCATCCGGCTTGTGGTGAACTTGCTGTGACAGTTCTTCGGGTTTTCACCGAAGGCACACTTCATGCCAATGGCCTCTTTTACGATCATATTGTCGATACGATCACCCCAGGTTTTCACCGCAGCAAACGTACCGCCCAGCACGTTGCTGCTTCCCGGTCCGGTGCAGACTGTGGTAACGCCGGCCAGTGCCGCCGTGCGCATTCCTTCATCCATCGGGTTGATTCCATCGATGGCCCGCAGCTGCGGTGTCACGATATCGTTTTTTTCGTTGTAATCCATCTGTACCTGTCCGGCACCATGGCCGTCCAGCCCGGTATGACAGTGCGCTTCCACGAAGCCCGGATACACTTCCAGACCAGATGCGTCGATAATTTCCGTTCCTTCCGGGAACTCCAAATTCATGCCGATGGCTAATATTTTTCCGGGCAGTTCAGACTCGGTCCCGGACACCAGAATGTCCGCAGTGTAAGCTTCCCGGTGAATCGCATCATGAACAAGTCCGTTTTGTATACAAAGCATCCTGTTACCTCCCTGTGTGCTCATGCTTGGCGTTTTTCTACATTTTAGCATACCTTGCATTTTCCGGCAAGCAATTCTGGAGCAGAATGATCAAAAGCATACGCAGAGCAGTTTCATACCAATCGTCGCAACGCCAGGGAAAACAGGGGCAATCCTCACGATCCGGTTCCGCTTCACAATCTCACAGCAGCGCCATCAGCTTCTCATGGAGAAGTCCGTTGGTCGCCACGACATTTCCCCACTCTGTGTCAATTTTCACAGGTTCGCCATTCAGATCTGTAATCCTTCCGCCGGCTTCTTCCAGGATCAGCATACCGGCCGCATAATCCCAGGTTCGAAGCCCTTCTTCCACATAGCAGTCCGCCCTGCCACAGGCCACATAGCAGAGATCCAGCGAAGCCGCGCCCATCCGCCGGATATCCAGGCAGTGGTCATAAATGCTGCGCATTCTCCGGAACATCTGATCTGTATTCCTGCGATACGCCGGGTTTGTTCCGATCAGACAGATCGATTCCGACAGTTCCTGCCGGCTGCTCACATGAATCTGTTTTCCTTTTGCAAAAGCGCCCCTTCCCTTTATCGCCGTGAAGAAATCCCCATTATACGGATTATAGACCAGTCCGAGAAGGATCTCCTTCTCCTCTGCCAGTGCCAGAGAAACCGCACTGTGACGAAAACCCCGGATCAGATTATTGGTACCGTCCACCGGATCGAGAATCCAGGTCGGACGGCTCAGGTCTACCCCTGTATTGTCCTGTTCTTCCCCCATAAACTGAATCTCGCTGTCCAGACGATGCAGTCCGGTCCGCAGCACTTCCTGCACTTCCTGATCCGTCGCCGTGACAAAATCATTTCGTCCTTTCTTTTTTACCTTTCCGGATGCTTTTCGGTCAAAAAGAAGGTTTCCTGCTTTTTCAACATTTTCCATAGCTCCCAGCAGCAGCCGGTTCATCTCTTTTTCTTTCATGTTCTTTCCTTTCTCATGTTTTTTCTTCGCACGGCTTCAGCCTCGCAGAGAAAAAGCGCGTCCATAGATGATTTCAATTATATCATCTTTCTCTCCAGGAGAATGAAGATACGGTGAGAAATCGAAACTTTTTACCGGACAATTCAAAAAAAGCTGACCAGTTCTGATCAGCTTTCACTGTATGTTTCCGTTTTCATCCGGCAGGTTTCATATCAGGCCAGTATCTTCCTGCAGAACGTTTTTACCGCCTTCCGGTACCCCTCCTGATCCAGATACCAGCTCATGCCGTGTCCTGCCCCGGGTACAATCATCAGCTCCTTCTCACCCGGGATCGCATCGAAGTTCTCCATGCTCATCTCCCACGGAACGAACCGGTCCTCCTGCCCGTGAATCAGCAGAGCCGGGATGCTGCAATGCAGAAGTGCCCGGCATACCTCTCCGTCCTTCGGATCAAATCCGCCGTAAATCTTTGCACCCAGCTGTACAAGACGCCACCCCGGTTTTTCCGGCAGCCCCATTCGGACAACCTGCTGCCGTATCATCTTCTCTGCAGAAGAGTAGCCGCAGTCTGCGATCACACCTTTCACACAGGCAGGCAGGCTGTGACCGGATGCCAGCAGAACCGTCGATGCGCCCATGGACAGCCCGATCAGAATCAGCGGCTTATCCGGTCCGAACCGGTCCACACAGTAACGGATCCAGTCCAGACAGTCATACTGCTCCCGGACCCCCAAAGTGATCGCGTTTCCTTCACTGCCGCCATGTCCCCGCTGATCAACCATGATCAGATCATATCCCATCTCCTGAACCAGCGAAAATCCGCCGCATCCATCCCGCAGCGCAGGGCTTCGGTAGCCGTGAAAGAAGAGTGCCAGAGGCCTCTTCTGAAGATCCTTTGTGCCTGGAGGGACACTGCTTTTGCTGCTGTTTCTGCTTCCGTTCCATACCCCTTCTCCCGGATAATAGCGTCCAAAAAGATACAGCCCGTCTCCCGAAAGGATCTCAACTGGTTCAAATGGTTTCTTTGCTGCATTCTCTACGCTGCGCCGGATCTGATCTGCGTAAGGTGCATACTGCGGCCCATCCGGCACGACATCCGGCTTCACAGCCCGATCCCCCTTCGGGCGGAAAGCCTTGTCAAATGCCCATCCGCTGCCTGCCAGCACACCGCCGGCCACGGCAGCGGCAATGCCTGTGCCGACTGCCGCCGCACGACGTGCCCGCAGGCCTGCTTTCTTCTTCATGGTTCCTCTTTCTGTATGCAGCTGCAGCTACATCAGACCGCAGATGAGATTCGAGAGTTCTGTCGGATTTTCAACAGACAGTCCTGCAATCAGCTGCGCCTGTGCATACAGAAGTTTTGCATAATCTGCCAGTTTCTGCTCATCGCCAGACTCTGCCACTTCCTCCAGTTTCGCTGCAATCGGGTGGTTCGCATTGATCTCCAGCACAACTTCTGCCTTCACCTTTTCATCCGAAGGCATCGGCATCGAGTTCAGAGTCTTCTCCATTTCAATGGAAAGTGCCCCTTCCGTCGTCAGGCAGACCGGATGATTCTTCAGACGGCCGGTAAAACGTACTGCACTGACACCATCCCCGATGGCATCTTTCATCTTCTGCAGCATATCTTTTGACTTCTCATTCCGCTCTTTCAGCGCCTCTTTTTCTTCCTCCGACGTCAGATCCAAGTCATCCGCACAGACATTCACGAAAGTCTTGCCGTCATACTGCGCCATCATCATCAGAGCAAACTCGCCCAGGTTTTCTGTCATGTACAGGATTTCATAACCCTTGTCTCTGACCATATCCACCTGCGGCAGCATATCCATCTTTTCCACCGTTTCTCCACTGGCATAGAAGATCTTATCCTGTCCTTCCTTCATACGGGACACATACTCTTTCAGCGTAACCATATCCTTTTCCGAAGAGGAATAGAACAGCAGCAGATCCTGCAGCACATCTTTATGCATGCCGTAATCGCTGTAAACACCGTACAGCAGCTGCGAGCCGAAAGCCTTGAAGAATTCCTTGTATCCTTCCCGGTCATCTTCCAGCATCTTCGTCAGTTCATTCTTGATGTTCCGCTCGATATTCTTCGCGATCAGCTTCAGCTGACGGTCATGCTGCAGCATTTCCCTGGAAATATTCAGAGAAAGATCGCTGCTGTCTACCAGACCTTTGACAAAGCTGAAATAATCCGGCAGCAGATCCGGGCATTTCTCCATGATCAGAACGCCGTTCGAGTAAAGGGCCAGTCCCTTTTCATATTCCTTCGTATAGTAATCGAATGGTGCTTTCTTTGGAATAAACATCATCGCAGTATAGGACACCACACCTTCTGCCGTATTATGGATTACCCGGGCCGGCTCGTTGAAATCGACGAACTTATCCTGATAGTAACGGGTATATTCTTCCTTTGTGATATCCTTCTTGTTCTTCTTCCACAGCGGAATCATACTGTTGACTGTAACTTCCTGATCCTCATAGACGACTTCCGCTTCCACATCCTCTCCGGCATCTTCTGCTTTCGGCAGTTCCTTGCGGATCTTTTCGTTCATTTTAATCGGATAGGTGATATAGTCAGAGTACTTCTTGATCAGGCTCTTGATCCGGTATTCATCCAGATACTGATCGTAATCTTCTTCCTCCGTGTTTTCTTTTATATATAATGTGATCTCCGTACCGTAATCTGCCTTCTCGCATGGGGTGACCGTATAACCGTCAGCGCCTTCCGATTCCCAGCAAAATGCATCATCGCTGCCGTATGCTTTTGTCTTCACGGTAACTCTCTCGCTGACCATGAAGGCAGAATAGAAACCGACACCAAACTGACCGATAATGTCGATGTCTTCTTTTGATTCATTGTTCTGCTTGAAGTCCAGGGATCCGCTCCGTGCAATCGTGCCCAGGTTATTCTCCAGCTCCTCCTGCGTCATGCCGATCCCGTTATCCGTAATGGTGATGGTTCTCGCATCCTTGTCCGCTGCGATCCAGATTGCATAATCACTTCTGGAAAGACCTGTGATATTCTCTGCAAGCTGCTTATAGTACAGTTTGTCGATCGCATCGCTGGCGTTGGAAATCAGTTCCCGCAGAAAAATCTCCTTGTGGGTATAGATGGAATTGATCATCATATCCAGCAGTTTCTTCGATTCAGCCTTGAATTGTTTCTTTTTCATTGTCATATTTCCTCCATATATCTCAACTTGATTCTTTAACAGATTTGTCTTGTTGTTAGCACTTCATATCGTTGAGTGCTAATCCGTATCTATAAATATACGCCTCCTGACTGAAAAAGTCAAGAGGCGTCACAATAACTTCACAGAAAAATACTGCTTATTTCAGGTTATTTCAGCTGATTTCCGTCGCTGTATGCCTTTCCGACCGGCTTGCCCAGCACCAGATAATCATGGCTGACCGGATCATAGGTGATCGGCTGCAGCTTGGAAGGATCGATCTGTCCGTCTGTCAGTACCGATTCCTCTGCACAGACATTGACGATTTCCCCTACCATACGGCAGGTCTTCTCATCATAGCTGACCAGTCTGCATTCCAACGCCATCGGAAGTTCTCTGATGAGAGGCGCATCCACATGAGCACTCTTTTCCGCATGCCATCCGGCACGGGCAAACTTGTCCGGCACATTATTTCCGGAGACAATTCCCACATAATCTGCCGCTGCCGTCTGCCCTGCAGTCGCCATGCTTACAGTGAACGCTCTGCGGGCAAGAATGTTTTTCACCGTTTTATGTCCGGCACTGAGACACATGGAAATCTGGCAGTCATCGCTGATCCCTCCCCAGGCTGCATTCATTGCATCGGGGATGTCATCTTCACTGTAGCTTGCGATGATCAGTACCGGCATCGGATACAGGAACGGTTTCGCTCCAAAATCTTTTCTCACAATCTCATCTCCTTCTATTCTGCTTCCGGCAGCCGGCTGTCCATACGGTTCATCAGTCCGTCGGTGCATGGAAGCGGATCGACCATTGCTGCATCTTCCGCAGGAACGAATGCCGGATGTACCGGTTTCAGCACGCCGCCAAGAATCTCATCCAGCTGCGCATACTTATACAGCGGCAGTACATCATCCATCTCTCTGGAAATGTCTTCCTCCGTTTCAAAACCGAAGTCTTCCTCCAGAACGCCAGCCATCTCTGCCGCAATTTCCCAGTTGGAGAACGGTACATCCTCCTCTACGGCCGCACAGACAGGAAGGAGTCTCCGTTCTGTATTGGTGAATGTGCCATCCGCACCGGCCGCACCGGTTCCAGGAATAAACACATCTGCCTTTCTGGCAGTTTCTGTGAGATAGATGTCGGAAACCATCAGGAATTCCAGACCGGACAGGTCTGCTCCCTGTGGATCTTCTCCGAACAGGATCAGGCCCTTTACGCCCTCCATTGCCTCTGCACCGGCATGAATTCCCAGATCCTCCAGACCCTGCGAATTGTTCTTCGCCTTGACCAGAAGAATGCCGTCCCGCGGACTTCCGATATGACCGGACAGCAGCGCAATTTCTCCAATCAGCCGTGCTGCTTCCTCTGAAAGCACATTTTGCTGGAAGACGATCATTGCCTTTTTCGCACCTGCATACAGATCCGCTGCAGCCTGAATCTCTTCGCAGACTTTCGCATCCGCTACAGACGCCGCGAATGCATCAAATCCTTCCGCATCCGGCTTTCTTCCTTTCGCGATCAGTGCTTTTGCCATTCCTTTCAGAAATGCGGTTGTATTTTCCGTCTCAATCACCTTTTCAGCAAAATCGAAGTCTGCCTTTGTTTCCGGCGTGCGGATGGCGATGACTTTCGCTCCGGCTTTCGCCGCCTGACGGATCTTATTCCAGATTACCGGATTCTGCTTTTTCATGAAGCCCGGCACCAGGATCACATCTGTGGACAGGAGCTCATCAATGGAATTTGGTGAAGCACTGATTCCCAGAACATCCTTCAGTCCGTTCGGCCGCTGATTGAAGCAGAAAACTTTTGCACCCAGCGTCTGCGCGAATTTCTTCATCACATACGCCTCTTCATTGGTATACCTGTCGGAAATGGCTACGGCAACAGAATCTTCTCCATGGCGGGCTTTCACAGCCTCCATCTTCTTCACTGTCATCATCACAGCTTCATGATAATCGGTTCTTCTGAATTCTTCTCCGTCCCGGATCAGCGGATCCAGCTCCTTATCTTCCAGATAAGCCATGTCAAATCCCCATTTTCCTCTTCCGCAACAGAGACCTGCATTCACCGTTCCATCCTTGGAAGGATTTGCTTTTACCAGCATATCGCCGTAGGTTTCCAGATTCAGCGTACAGCCCACGGAGCAAAACGCACAGGTGGTTTCTGTAATATCAGTATCCAGCGGGACTTCTTTCTGGACAGTCTGTCTTTCCTGCAGCGCGCCGACCGGACAGACGCTGACGCACTGTCCGCAGGACTCGCAGCCGGACTCTGTCAGCGGCTTCTCCATGGAAGGTTTCACAACGGTGTCGAATCCTCTGTGCACGAATCCCAGTGCGCCGACACCCATCACCTCATCACAGACTCTGACGCAAAGGCCACAGAGAATACACTTGTTCGGGTCTCTTACAATAAACGGATGATCGTCTTCAAACTCGATCAGGTTCTTTTCTCCTGCGAAGCGGTCCGGATTCACATCATACTGGTTTGCATAGTCAATGAGTTTACACTCGAAATAGTCATGGCATCCGCATTCCAGACATCTGGATGCTTCTGCCACAGCCTGATCTTCTGTCAGACCGTTATATACTACCTCAGAGAAATTATCTTTTCTCTCAGCTGCCGTCAGCTGGTCTGCCTTCTCCCTGCAGAGACGTTCTCTGTCTTCAAATGTCTTTTCCGTAATATCGGTTCTCTCCACGAAGTAAGGCGGTGCATAGCTGACCGCTTCTCCATTCAGATAGGAATCAATGACGATGGAGGCTTTCTTCGCATCCGCAATGGCTTCGACCGCAATGGAAATTTTGTCATTGCCGCAGTCTCCGCCGGCAAAGACGCCCGGCAGGCTGGTCATAAAGGTATCCGGATCATAGGCGATGGCATTCTTTCTTGTCTTTTCCACATCAAACGGTTTCGCATCCACTGCCTGCCCGATTGCCAGAATGATGGTGTCCACATCCAAGGTTTCGGTTTTTCCTTTCACCGGCACCGGTCTTCTTCTTCCGGAGTCATCCGGCTCTCCCAGTTCCATGACCTGCAGCACAACCTGTTTCACATGGCCGTTCTCATCCTTGATGATTTCCAGCGGATTCGTCAGGTTCTTAAAGATCACGCCTTCTTCTTCCGCCTCTTCGATCTCCAGCCGGTCTGCAGGCATTTCATCCTTTGTTCTTCTGTAAATGTTGTAGACTTCCCTGGCGCCCAGTCTGACTGCGCTCCGGCAGGCGTCCATTGCAGTATTTCCGCCGCCGACAATCGCAACCTTTTCGCCGAAATCAATCGGTTCGTTCCGAACGATTTTGCGCAGGAAATCGATGCCGCCGATGACACCTTCCGCATCTTCGCCCGGACAGCCTACACCGGTGGATACCCATGCGCCGATGCCCAGGAGCACGGCGTCGAAATCTTTCTGTACGGTTTCAAATGACAGGTCTTCTCCGATCTTTGTATTCGGTACCATTTCTACTCCCATGGCTTCAATGATATCGATCTCCGCATCCAGGACCTCTTTCGGCAGCCGGTATTCCGGAATGCCGTAGCGCAGCATGCCGCCAAGCTTCGGCATGGCATCAAAGATCGTTACATCGTGACCCTTCTGCCGCAGGAAATAGGCTGCGGAAAGCCCCATCGGACCGCCGCCGATCACGGCCACGGATTTTCCGGTCGGTTCTGCGATCTCCGGAATGAACACCTCATCTTCCATCAGATCACAGTCCGCTGCAAACCGTTTCAAGGCTGCAATGCTGATCGGCTCTTCCACCAGACCGCGTCGGCAGGCATCCTCGCACGGATGCGGGCAGACTCTTCCGATGGAAGCCGGTAGCGGAATTCTCTCTTTGATCAGCTCGTTGGCCTGCTCAAATTCTCCGTTGGCAATCAGTCCTACATAGCCCTGGCAGTCGGTTCCTGCCGGACATGCTTTGGTGCAAGGTGCCTTGCAGTCCCCGTTATGGTTGGAAATCAGCAGTTCCAGGTTTGTCTTCCTGGATTCCGCGACGCGTTCCGTATTGGTCATAACAACCATGCCGTCATTGATCACCGTGGCACAGGCCTTGCACAGTTTCGGGTTGCCTTCCACTTCCACCACGCACAGTCCGCATGCGCCGTATACTTCTGTTCTTTCGTCAAAACAGAGCGTCGGAATAAAAATCCCATTTTCTCTGGCAACTTCCAGAATCGTCTGGCCGGGAAGTCCAAATACTTCTTTCCCATCGATATTCAATCTGAATTTTTTCATCGTATTCTTTCCCCCCTTACTTTCTCTCCACTGCACCGAACTTGCAGCTTTCTTCGCACTTTCCGCACTTGATGCATTTCGTCTGATCGATCACGTGCTGTCCCTTCACTTCTCCGCTGATGGCGCCGACCGGGCACTTCTTCGCACAGAGCGTGCAGCCGCGGCACTTGTCGGTAATCTCATAATGAATCAGTGCTTTGCAGGACCGGGCAGTACATTTATGACGATAGATATGATCTTCATATTCGTTTCTGAAATAACGAATCGTTGTCAGCACCGGATTCGGTGCGGTCTGACCCAGTCCGCACATCGCGCCGTCCTTAATCTTGGCTGCCAGCTCTTCCAGAAGCTCGATGTCGCCGTCCCGGCCTTCTCCCTGCGTGATTCTCTCCAGAATCTCCAGCATGCGCTTCGTGCCGATCCTGCAGTAGTTGCACTTGCCGCAGGATTCCTTCCGGGTGAAATCCAGGAAGTATCTGGCCATGTCTACCATGCAGGTGTCCTCATCCATCACGATCATGCCGCCGGAACCGACGATCGCGCCGGTCTTATTGATATCCTCATAGGTAACCGGCGTATCGGCAAGTTCTGCAGGAATGCATCCGCCGGACGGTCCGCCCATCTGCACTGCCTTAAACCTGCGGTCCTGTTTGATGCCGCCGCCAATGCCGTAAATTACGTCATTCAGAGGCAGTCCCATCGGAACTTCCGCCAGGCCGCCTTTTTTTATCTTCCCTGCCAGGGCAAAAACTTTGGTTCCCTTGGACTGTTCCGTACCCATGGCACCGAAGGCGGCACCTCCATTCTGGATGATCCACGGAACATTGGCAAAGGTCTCAACATTATTGATATTCGTCGGCTCCTGCCAGTACCCCTTCGCAGCAGGGAATGGCGGTTTCAGACGCGGCATACCCCGTTCGCCTTCCAGAGAAGCGATCAGTGCAGTCTCCTCGCCGCAGACAAATGCGCCGGCACCTGCCTTGATCCGGATATCAAAGTTTCTTCCGCTGCCAAAGATGTTTTCACCCAGGAACCCTTTTTCTCTCGCCTGCTCCATGGCAATCTCCAGTCTGCGGATTGCCAGAGGGTATTCTGCGCGGCAGTAGATAATTCCTTCCGTCGCACCCATGGCAAAACCGCCGATGATCATGCCTTCCAGCACGGAATGCGGATCGCCTTCCAGCACGGACCGGTCCATAAAAGCCCCCGGATCGCCTTCATCTGCATTGCAGACAATATATTTGTTCTTCCCCGGATTTCCCTTTGCAGCATTCCATTTAAACCATGTCGGGAACCCTGCGCCGCCTCTTCCGCGCAGGCCGGAAATCTTTATTTCTTCAATCACTTCATCCTGCGTCATGGATAAAATGACTTTTTTCGCCGCTTCATATCCGCCGACCGCCAGGTATTCCTCAATCTTTTCCGGATTGATCTGTCCGCAGTGACGCAGAACAATTCTCTGCTGTTTGTCCAGAAACTGTCTGTCTTCCTCTGAGATCGCGTATTCCTCGACAGGGTGGCCGCCGACCAGATGTTCTTCTACAATCCGTTTCACACGATCCGGCTGCACACGCACATAGCGGGTCATGGCTCCGTCATCGCTGTAAACATCGACAATCGGTTCCAGATAGCAGGTTCCGACACATCCGGTACAGTCCAGCTCCACGTTCAGATTACGGTCTGCAATTTCTTTTTCAAATGCAGCCTGGGTTTTTTTCGCTCCGGTCGCAATACCGCAGCTTCCCTGCCCGATCATTATCTTCATGCTTCTGCACCTCCCTGCTTTCTTTCTCTGATTTCACTAAGGATCTGAACCACTTTATCCTTGGTCAGATTTCCATACGTCTCGTCACCTTCTGCAGAGCGGATCATCATGACCGGCGCCAGCGAGCAGCAGCCAAGACAGGCCACGTTATTCAGCGTAAAGAGACCGTCTTCCGTGGTTTCGCCGTCTCGGATGCCCAGATATTCACTGACGGCTTCTTCAATCATATCTGCGCCGTTTACATGGCAGGCGGTTCCCTTGCACACCATAATCAGATATTTTCCGATCGGCTGCAGCCGGAACTGTGCGTAAAATGTGGCAACTCCATATATTTTGGCAGTTCTGATTCCCGTCGCTTCCGAAATGCGATTCATCGTGTCAATGGAAAGATATCCATAGATTTCCTGCGCTTTCTGTAAGATCGTGATCAGACTCCCAGGGGTTTTCGCATACTGCTCCAGTACAGGTTCCAGTGCATCGAGTCTGTCCTTCTCACCGGAACCGCTGCAGCCGCTGCATGTTTTATCATTCATTCCTGCTCCCTCCATTCTCAAAAATCATAAAATACGATAACCTTTCTTTCTTTTATACCACAAAATTGTCTTTTTTTAAATACCTGCAGCTCATTTTTTCACTGTGCATTTTTTCACAATGTAAGAAAAAAACCGGCCCTGCGCGGGCCGGTTTCCAGTAATTTCAGTATCTCAGCAAGCTGTTTCCATTATGCGGTGGCTTCTGCCTGCAGTTCTGCCATCTGCGCTTCTGCTTCTTCGTCGCTCATCTTGTACATACCGATGCCGGTCACTGCCAGGACGATGGCGAAAACGATCGTTACGTACGGCAGCACCGTCCAGAGGCCATAACCGCCAGCACCCCAGATCGGCATATTGTCGAAGAGACCTGCATAGTACGCGCCGGACAAAGACCATGGGATCAGACATCCGAAGCAGGTTCCGACATCTTCCATGCATCTGGACAGTACCGGCATGCCGACTCTGTTCTTGATAAACGGCTTCTTATACATTTCTGCCAGAATGATAAAGCCGACATAAGCCGTTCCGGTTGCGATCATAATTGCCAGCATAGTCAGTTCCGCAGCAATCACACATCCAACTCTGGACTTGAGGTTTCCGATTGTCTTGCCCAGTACACAGTCCAGGTAGCCGCCTCTTGCGATCATAGACGCTGCAGCAAATCCGGTAAAGCAGGTGAAGATCACGCTTGCCATAGACATGCTTCCGCCTCTGACAAGAATCTTCGTCAGGAATTCTGACGCCTCATATCCTTCCGGTACCGTATCCACCAGCGCCAGATTGAATCCGCTGTAAGCAGCCGTCATACCGTTTGCAAGGGAGAATCCGTGGCAGATGATGCCCAGAATAATGCAGAGAAGAATATCCAGAACCAGTGCCGGGATAACCGGTTTCTTTGCCAGTGCTGCATAGAAAATAATTGCGAACGGAATCAGAAGAAGGATATTCTTCCACCAGCAGAAGTTGTAGATCATCATCAGCTCGTTCATCAGCGTCGTGATGGATTCATCCGTGGCTGCGGAACCCAGATCGCTGGTCAGGCCGGCGATCAGAAATACAATGGCAGCTACCACTGCTGCAGGCAGCGTATCGTACATCATGGAGCCGATATGCGTGTACAGGGTGGTTCCTGCACATGCCGGCGCCATGTTTGTCGTTTCAGACAGCGGAGAAACCTTGTCTCCGAAGATGGATCCTGCAACGATCGCACCGACAACAATCGGCAGATTTGCACCCATGCCCATCGCCATTCCGAACATTGCCACGTCGGCTGTTCCTGCTGAAGTCCAGGAAGATCCGGTCAGGGTCGACATGATCAGGCAAAGCAGGAATGCGGAAAGGTAAATAAATTTCGGCGAGATTACCATAAATCCGTAATAGATTACCATCGGCACCGCACCGCAGAAAATCATGGTTCCGATGATGCCGCCGGTGCACCACATCATGCACAGTGTCGGGATCACGCTTTTCATTTTAACACATAGTGCTTCCAGACAGTCGTCCCATGAAATATGAAGGGCAAGCATGTTTGCGCCGCCGGCGATGACGGCAACAAACAGAAGCAGATACCTGTACTGCAGGCCAAGAATACATCCTGCAACCAGAATGATGATTTATGGCCATTGCACTGCAGCCAGTGTCTCCATCAGAAGATGGAGCGGAACCGGTCATATGCAAGTGGTTTCCAGTCTACACAAGGCGTTTCCCCTGCCGCACATTCTGCCAGGATTTTTCCGGTAACCGGTCCCAGGCAGAAACCATGGGCGGAATAGCCCGCTGCCACCATCCGGCCAGGCACTTCTTCCACCGGCCCGATCACAGGCACCAGATCTTCGCAGAGATCAATCCATCCTGCCCAGGTACGGATTACCTTCAGCTCAGCCAGCGCCGGGAAGTAAGTCATCGTGCCGCGGCTGATCGCAGATGCAGTCGGCTGAATGCATTTCGCATCTTCTTCGAAAATCGGATGATGTTCATGTCCGGAATCGCCGCCCCAGACAAAGGAGCCGTGTTCGGTCTGATGTCCGTACGCGCCGCCGGATGCGCCCACAGCAGAAAACATGAAATCAAACATCGGCCGGGTCGGTTCCGTGACGAATATTTCGATCAGTTTCTGTCGGAATGGAAAATCCACGCCGACCGTATTTGCCAGTGCTCTTGCCTGATAGGAGCAGGCCAGCACGATATGTTCTCCTTCATAAACATTTCCGCTGGCAGTGATCACACGCCGCGCTCTTCCTTTTACCGTCTCAATTCTTACGGCTTCCTCGCCGGAATAGTAGGCGACACCCAGATTTCTTGCCGCACGGTACATAGCCAGGGTTGTCTTCAGCGGATTGGCCGTGCCGTCAATATCACAGACTGCCGCACCAGTCACACTGTCTCCCACATAGGGACATCTGTGTTTGGCTTCTTCGGCAGAAATGATTTCAATATCCACCCCGTATGCCGCGTTGGTTTTTTTGATGGTTTCCAGCGTCGGCAGATCTTTTTCTGTAAATGCGAACCGGATATTTCCGGCCTTGTGGTATTCGATATCCACCCCAAGCGCATCAGCCAGGTTCGGCCAGATATTTTCCACCGCATATTTGGCAAGCGGAATCTCCGGGGCAAGGCGGCCTGATACACGTACCCCGCCGCCATTTCTGGAAGAGGCGCCATTTCCAATGACACCGTCTTTATCAATCACGATGACTTTCATTCCCTTCTGCGCTGCATACCAGGCGGTGGAGCTTCCCGCAATTCCGCTGCCGACAATGATCATATCCGCACATCTTGCATTGCTCATCTACTCCACCTCCTTTCCATAGGTGCTCATCGGAATCGGACGCATCGGAGCACGAGCCGTGTTTTCTGCTTCGGGTGTAATCCGCTTCGACAGCTCCTGTTCCAGAATCTGTTTTACCAGACGTCCGCAGGTCTGCCCCTGGCACAATCCCATACCGGTCCTCAAATATCGCTTCACTTCCGTCATTGTGAACATGCCTTCATGAATTGCCTTTCTGATTTCACCCCTGGTGATTTCCTCACAGCGGCAGATGATCAGATCATCATCCGGTTCCGGAACATAAGGGCCGATATCCATGGTTCTGTCAAGATATTCTTTCATTTACTTTCCCTCCTTTTCCGGCTTATAAAATCTGGCTTTTCCGGCAAACTCCGCCGGAATCTTCATAGTCAGCAGCATGGTATGATCGAAACTTTTACTGGTTTTTACGGAAATCACTTCGGCGTCACACACCGGTTTTCCGCTTCGATCCAGTGCCATGCCCTGGTCACCCTTCTGAGGCACCGGCAGAAATTCATAAGGCAGCGTAACTGCTGCAAAGCCCTCTTCGTAATTCTCGTTCACCAGGAAGATAGCCTGACCCGGACAGTTCGCCACGCACATGCCGCAGCCGGTACATTTACTCCCCGGCACGACACCTGGAAGGCGGGTAATGTTTTCCCCGACGGAAATACAGCCGAATCGGCATGCCTCCTGACACGGATTGCACGGAATATTCTGTGTGCACTCAATCACCGGATGAATGCCGCAGTCATGAGAGTCCACGGTCGGGATCGCGGCCAGTTCCTCTTCTGTCATATATCCTTTCGTCAGCAGAGACATGGATAACGGATATCCTTCATCCGTTTCGGTAATATCTCTTCTTCCTTTGTTCAACTTGCAGAACATTCCCTGCCGGAGCTGGTTCAGCGAGTCAAGGCACTGGCGATACTGTGTCTGAAAATCCTCCTCCTGCAGGAATCCTCCGCGACGGGCCGCACCCAGCGCTGCGATCCTGCCTGTGATCATGGCAGAGCTTGCTTCTTCAATTCCTGCCACATCGCCTGCCACAAATATTCCCGGAATGGACGTTTCACCATATTCATTGATTTCCGGCACGGCACCGCCATTATCCACCATTTTGCAACCTGCCATTCTGGTCAGCTGGGACATTGGAGAAAGGCCCACCGCCATACAGATGATATCTACATCAAAATGCTTTTCCGTACCCGGGATCGGTCTGAAATGATCATCCACCTGCGCGATGACCACGCCGGTCACATGATCGGTTCCTTCTGCCTTTACAACCGTATGGGACAGGAGGAATGGCACACCAGTTCTGGCCACTTTCGCCGCATGCACGCCATAGCCGCCGATCCGTGGAGCTGCATCGATCACAGCGGCGACTTCACATCCGGCCTGCAGCAGCTGAAAACTGACGACCAGACCCACGTTTCCGGAACCCACCATAAGGATGCGCTTTCCCGGCATGACGCCATGGAGATTCATCATGGTCTGTGCTGCACCGGCACCGATCACACCCGGCAGTGTCCATCCTTCGAAAGGAATGACATTCTCCGAAGCACCGGTGGCAATAATCACATTGTCGCCGCGAAAGTGCTCGATCTGATCATTCCGCATGACTGAAACACCTTTCAGATTGAACAGGCCCAGCACAATCGAATCCAGTGATACTTCCACTCCGGCCTTTTCCGCTTCTGCCAGGAGTTCTTCCCCGATGCGGATGCCGCGGATCTTCGCCTTATGTTCCTTTGAACCGAAAAACTTATGAATCTGTTTAAACAGCTGTCCGCCGGGGCGATGATTCTCATCAAAGACGATCACTTGCATTCCGCATTCGGCAGCCTTGATGGCGGCGGAAAGTCCTGCAGGGCCTGCGCCTACCACGATCAGGTCATAATGCTTTACCATTCTGCCTCCTCCTTTCTGCCATTCCCGTACTGGGTTTCCACGACCATGCCTTCTTCCAGCGGCGTGATGCAGGTCCTGGTGTTCGGTTTCCCGTTCACGACCATCACACAGTCCGTACATCTTCCAATGGCGCAGAACATGCCTCGCGGTTCATGGCGACGCGTTGTATAGCGATGTACCATGACACCGGCTGCGTGAAGCGCTTCCGCGATCGGCTCACCTTCATATCCTGTCATGTCCTTTCCATCGAAGGTAAAATGAATCAGCCTGCCCTTTTCAAATGTCTCGAGAATGGGATGCGTTTCAATTCTCATCATTATCTACCTCACAATCTACCCGGTGTTTACGGTCTCTGTCTGTCTCCGAAAAGCCTATCATTCTGGTATGAAAAAAGCTTCTACGCATACTTACTTCACTCTGCAGTATGGTAAAAGCTCCCCACATATCGCTTTTCCGGAAGGATCCGATGACACCCGATTTTTTCCCAATGTATGTCCTGATTTTAGTACTCGGAAAAAATTTTTTCAATAAAAAAAACATCAGAATTCGATGTTTTTTGTAAAAAAATGATTTTTATTCAAATATGCATAATTTTATTTTATTTGCATCATATTTTTTTCAACAGGAATTTAATTTTTTTTTAAAGTGTGCTCCAGTTGATAAAACAGGATATGCACTTCTGCAATAAAAAATCCCGGCGCGCAAACACGCCGGGACGATAGATTTTGCACAGAAAAAAGCAGTACCGCTTCTACAGCAGTTCCTTTCTGGACAGATTGATCCGGTTCTGGCTGTCGATTTCGGTAACTTTTACTTTTACAACATCACCGATGTTCATCACATCTTCCACTTTTTCGACTCTTTCCTTGGCCATCTTGGAGATGTGCAGCAGGCCTTCCTTCCCAGGGAGGATTTCGATGAACGCGCCGAAGTTCATGATGCGAGTCACTTTTCCTTCGTATACTTCACCAACTTCCACATCTTTTGTAAGCATTTCGATTTCGTGCTTGCAGGCTTCTGCTTTTTCGCCGTCTGTTCCGTAGATGGAAACCAGACCATCATCATTGATATCGATCTTGACGTCGTATTTTTCCACCATGCCGTTGATGGTTTCGCCGCCCTTGCCGATGACAATTCTGATCTTGTCCGGATTGATCATGAGGGAAAGTGCACGCGGTGCGTACTTGGACATTTCCGGACGAGGCGCAGGGATTTCTTCCAGCATTTTCTCCATGATGAACATTCTTCCCTCTTTTGCCTGTCTGAGAGCTTTTTCCAGAATGTCTCTGGACAGACCATGCACCTTGATATCCATCTGGATTGCAGTGACACCGACTTCGGTACCGGTTACCTTGAAGTCCATGTCGCCCAGGAAATCTTCCATGCCCTGAATGTCGGACAGAATCGCGAATTCAGAAGTGCCGTCTTCCTTTACTCTTTCAATGAGACCCATTGCAATACCTGCAACCGGGCGCTTGATCGGAACGCCGGCATCCATCAGAGCCAGGCAGGATCCGCAGGTGGAACCCATGGAAGTGGACCCGTTGGAAGATAATACATCAGATACCACACGGATTGCATACGGGAATTCTTCTACCGGCGGGATCACAGGAAGCAGTGCTCTTTCTGCCAGGGCGCCGTGCCCGATTTCTCTTCTTCCAGGGGAACGCGGAGATTTCGCTTCACCGGTGGAATATCCAGGGAAGTTATAGTGGTGGATATATCTCTTTTCCGTCTGTTCTGTAATACCGTCGATGGTCTGTGCTTCAGAAGCCGGAGCCAGCGTGCAGGAAGAAAGAACCTGTGTCTGTCCTCTCTTGAAAAGTCCTGTACCGTGAACTCTCGGGAGCAGTCCCGTTTCACAGAAAATCGGTCTGATTTCATTACATTTTCTATTGTCCGGACGAACGCCTTCATCCAGAATCATGCCTCTTACGGACTCTTTGGTGATGTTGTATAACACAGATTCGATGTCCTTCATGTTATCCGGATATGTCTCTGCAAAATGTTCTTTGGTTTCCACTTCCACTGCATCCATGTTTTCCAGTCTTTCCATCTTGTCTGCAGTGTGGATTGCTTCTCTCATCTTCGGTGTTGCATAAGCTCTTACCGCTTCGTCGATTTCTTCCATCGGCTTGTAGAGCTCTACCTTCATCTTTTCTTTGCCCACTTCAGCAACAATCTGATCGATGAATTCAACCAGCTTCTTGATTTCTTCATGGGCGAACAGAATCGCATCCAGCATTTCCATTTCAGGAACTTCCTTCGCCCCTGCTTCTACCATCATGATCGCGTCTTTCGTGCCGGCAACGGTCATGTCGATATCGGATACTTCTCTCTGCGCCAGAGTCGGGTTGATCACGAGTCTTCCGTCAACTCTGCCGACTTTTACAGAAGCCGTCGGACCATCCCATGGAATGTCGGAGCAAGCAATTGCAATGGAAGAACCGATCATAGCCGCAATTTCAGGGCTGCAGTCCGGATCAACCGACATACAGGTTGCAACGACAACAACATCGTTATAGAATCCCTTCGGGAACAGCGGGCGAAGTGGCCGGTCCATCAGACGGGAAGTCAGGATTGCATGTTCGGAAGGACGTCCTTCTCTCTTGATGAAACCTCCCGGAATCTTTCCGACCGAATACATTCTTTCTTCAAAATCGCAGCTCAGCGGGAAGAAATCGATTCCCTCCTTCGGCTCTTTGGAGCAACATACGGTAACGTTTACCACGGTGTCTCCATAGCGCACCCACGCCTGGCCGTTGGCCTGCTCGCAGACCTTGCCGATTTCAACCTGTAAAAGACGTCCGCCAAGCGGATACTTAAATGTTCTGTAATCTGTAAATCTAGGCATTTTTTCCTCCTGTTTCTTTTCGCGCCGGTGCCCTTTTCCGTATGACTCTCGGAAAAAACTCTCTCATCTGCCCTGTTGCTCTGTGAGTTCTTTCAGAGAGTCACATCATACATAACCGGTGCACGGCGTTTTCTGATTGGCTTTAAAATCCGATTTCTCCGGATTGAAGTGATACAATTGATACAATAAAAGCGGGGTTTGACGCCCCGCTTAAATTCCGTGATTACTTTCTCAGTCCTAAACGAGCGATCAGATTTCTGTATCTCTCCAGGTCGGTTTCCTTCAGATATGCCAGCATATTTCTTCTCTGACCTACCATCTTTAACAGACCTCTTCTGGAATGGAAGTCCTTCTTATGAACCTTTAAGTGTTCATTCAGATCATTGATTCTGTAAGTCAGAATCGCAATCTGCACTTCCGGAGAACCGGTATCGCCTTCTTTTAACTGATAATCCTTAATAATCTGCTGTTTGATTTCTTTGGTAATCATTTTTTCTCCTTTTCTCTATTCACCTTTCGCTGAGTGATCCGTCGGAGTGTCGGGAGACCAGGCAAAAGGTACAAAACTTACCAGACCATACTACCATAGATTCTATGCTCTGTCAATTATTTTATGCATGGATCTGAAGAAAATATATACTTTTCTGCTATTTCTCGTTTTCCGGATGTATTTTCCTTTCGAGTAATGCAGCTGTAATTTTTTTCAGCTCCGGCAGCGGCAGATCTTCTCCCTGAAGCAGCATATTTTCATGGGTTTTCGCCGAGAGACCGATCCGTACTACAGTCACATACGGCACATTCATAATTTTACCCTCCGCCGCTTTTTTCTTCCCGGACGGGGTATTTTTCGTGTAGGACATACCGGTAATGTCATCTTTCAGAACCATCAGCTCCGTCTCGCAGTATGGACATTTGAAATAATACTCATTGCTTCCGAAGAGTTTCCATTCTTCCCTGACCAGCCATCTCGGGGTTTCTTCCCCGCAGAAAGGGCAGGCACCAATCTTTTTATCCGCAAACTGCTGCGGAATATCATATGTTACATTTTCGTTTCTTCTATATTCTGTCGCCATGTTTCAGTTCCTCAAAAATATCCCTCGCCAGATGGCGCATCCACTCATCCGCTTCCGGCACATACGTTTCATTAAAAACAACCACAAGGACAAATGGATGATCACCTCGAATCAATGCTGCATCGGCAGTGATTCCTCTGGCACCTCCGGTTTTATTTCCGACCGGTGCCTCGTCCTCAATATATGCAGGAATTCCGGCACGATCCTGCTGCTGCTCCAGTATTTTCCAGATCTCATCAGATACCTTTTCGTTTACAAAAGCCCCCTGGTAGATCTGTTCCAGAAGAAATCCGATTTCTTCCGGCACCGCTTTATTATTATACCCTTTTTCCTGCATGGCGTCATCATAAAACAGCCGTTCAATATGTGTTTTTTTCAGTCCCATTTCGCGAAACTCCGCATTCAGCCGTTCAATTCCAAAATGATCAATCAGCATATTGGCGCCTGTGTTGTCGCTGATCGTAATGGTCAGATTACAGAGGGTCCTGATATCCACCAGCGGCTCATCCGTAAACGCATTAAACGCGCCGCAGCTCGGCACCCTGCACGCATAGGTGACTTTTAATTTTTCATTGAGGTCGGCAGTTCCCTCAGCTTCCATTTTATAGATTGCCATCACCAGAGGCAGCTTAATGATACTTGCAGGATGAAATTCTCTGCTTTCATTGAATCCCAGCGTTTCGCCTGTAAGAAGGTTTTTAAAATAAATTCCCACCGTTCCCTTCAGGGATTCTGCAGCTTTTCTTAAATCCATCTCTGAACTCCTTTTTTATCCTAAGTGTGCGGAAAGCACAACCCGTTTCCGGGCTGTGCTTCAGGCAAGTGTATGTGTATGATTTTAGAGAATTTCGTTTTTCATAATATCATCGTACGTCTGCGGCTTGACAACCAGACGGTCTGCCCCGTCTTTCACGAAGACAACACCCGGAATCGGGTTCTTGTTATAGTTGCTGGCCATGGTGTACCCATAAGCACCAGTTGAAAATACCGCAAAGATATCTCCCGCCTCCGGTTTTGCAACTTTCAGGTCATGAATGAGAATATCACCGGATTCACAGCACTTCCCGCATACGGTAAGCACCTCTGTCTTTTCTTCCTCCGCCTTGTTTGCAAGTACACCAGTATATACCGCCTGATACAGGGCTGGGCGAATATTATCTGTCATACCGCCATCTACCGACATATATGTACGGATTCCCGGAATTTCCTTGATGCTTCCCACCGTGTACAGCGTAATTCCGGCTTCTGCCGCAATGCTTCTGCCCGGTTCAATGACCACATTCGGTCTCTGAACACCCAGCTGTGCATAATATGCGTCGATCTTCTCCATGATCGGATCCAGGAAATAGCTATAGGATTTTCTTTCTTCATCCACATAAGTCACGCCGAATCCGCCGCCGACATTAATTTCCTTCAGATCATATCCGAAATTTTCCTTAATCTTTCCGGCAAGCTTCAGAATAATGTCTGTCGCCTGCAGATGCGAACCGTTGTCAAACAGCTGCGATCCTACATGGAAATGGATGCCGTAAAAATCGATGTATGGTGAATCGATTGCAGCCTTCACCTGCGGAAGCACGATTTCATCGTCCAGAGGAATTCCAAACTTGGAATCTTTCTTTCCAGTTACAATGTAATCATGGGAGCTGCTCTTCACACCCGGTGTCACCCGGAACAAAATCCTTGCTTTCTTATTTTTTTCTCTGCAGATTTCTTCAATGATGGAGAGTTCCTGAAGGCTGTCCACAATAATTCTGCCGATGCCGTATTCAATGGCCATCTCCAGTTCTTTTCTGCTCTTGTTGTTGCCGTTGAACTCAATTTTCTCCGCAGGGAATCCGGCTTTAATTGCCGTATACAGTTCGCCGCCGGAGACAACATCAACGCACATGCCGCACTGGTCAACCAGCTTTGCCATAGCGAGAGGGAAAAATGCCTTAGCAGCGTATGCAACTCTCGTATTCGGATATTTTTCAATAAAATCTCTGCGGAGTTCCTCGAATCTTCCAATAATATCATTCTCAGAATACACATAAAGCGGTGTTCCGTACTTTTCTGCAAGGGCAGTCGTATCGCAGCCGTCAAAATACAGTTTATTATTTTTTATCTCTCTGATCATACTCTTTTCTCCATTTCATATGTATTTTTTGGATCTTTGCGTAAATATATACCTAACTATACAATTTATATCAACGTATTTCTACTGTTATTTTCAAATTCATTTTTTATTGAGCGGCGGGAACCCGCCGCTCAATTTGGGTAAGAGATGATGTTATCTTTCCACTTTAAATCTGATCGATGGTGCTGAAGTATCAATCGTACAGACTGCACCCATCGGCAGCGTCATCATCGGTTTGCTGTGTCCGGACTGCACATTGTACAGCACCGGGATATCCAGGCCCTCCAGAACATCTTTCATGCAGCAGATACTGTCAAACTCCGGCAGATCTTCGTTCACAATCTTTGTAAACTGGCCGAGAATCACACCGCTGCACTCTCTGAATTTTCCTGCATTACGCAAGTGATAGGCCCACTTTTCAATTTTGCTGATCGGTTCACAGACTTCCTCGATAAATACAATTTTATTCTTCGTATCCATCTCATACGGTGTACCGATACTTGCGGAAAGCAGTGAGAGATTTCCGCCAATCAGCTTCCCGGTTGCCTTTCCTTCCTTCAGGACTTCAATCGGGAAGCCCTCCGGATTGGAGAAGGTGTAATCTTCTTCTGCATTCAGAGCCTGGAAAAGGGATTTCTCCGTTTCCTCATCAAAACTGTCGACCATATTGGAAGACACCATCGGGCCATGGAATGTAACCAGATCACACTTCTGATTCAGCGCCAGATGCAGATTCGTCACATCACTGTAACCGAGGAAAATTTTAGGATTCTGGCGGATCATGTCATAATCCAGGTATTCCATAATCCGGCTGCTGCCGTCTCCGCCGCGGATACAGAAAATAGCATCCACTTCCGGATCAGCAAACATGCGATTCACCCACTGGCCTCGGATTTCTCCGGTACCGGCCATATAACCGCCGTAATTGCTGTCCAGATTATCAGCAGCTTTCACTTTATATCCCATGTCCTCCAGTTTCTTCACGCATGCAGCTACCCTTGCTGTTTCTGTATCAGAACTGGTGGCGATGAGACCAATCGTAGCGCCCTTTTTCAGCGTTTTCGGATATTTCATCATATTTTAGAACCACATCAGGTTTACAACTACGCAGGATGCAATCAGGGATGCCAGATCGCCCAGCAGACCAGCTGCGATGGAATGTCTCGTGTTGGATACACCGACGGAACCAAAGTAAACTGCTACTACGTAGAATGTCGTTTCGGTGGAGCCTAATGCTACAGAAGCAATTCTACCAATCTGAGACTGCGTACCATAGTTGGTTACCAAATCTGTCATCATACCGGTAGCACCGCCGCCGGTGAAGGATCTCATTACAGCCATCGGCAGAACTTCGCCCGGGCAGCCGATCAGTTCAGTAATCGGGCTGATCAGGTTACAGAAAGCTTCCATGGCGCCGGATGCTCTCAGCATACCGATTGCGCACAGCATAGCTACCAGATAAGGGATGATCATGATTGCGGTGCTGAAACCATCTTTCGCACCAGTAGTAAAGGAAGTGTACATAGGAACTTTCTTTACCAGAGCATAAATGGCTACCAGGCAAATTACGACTGGAATCGCCCATACAGAAATCTGTTCTAATATCGCTGTCATTCTATTCTACCTCCTACATATATACTTTCTCAGAAGCGGAACCCTTCAGCTCATAACCTTCCGGAAGAACGATCGGATCATCTCCGATATAATCCTCATTTACTTCGAGGGTACCGGCAGCAATTTCTCTCTCGATAACGTTCTCCAGTTTCCATCTCTTCGTTTTCTGGAAAAGCAGCGTGAAGACAATACCTACAATCGTAGAAATTGTGGTTGCGATGATGGTCGGCACGATGATTTCAGCAGCACCTTCCGCCTGAACTGCAGCACGGATACCGATTGCAGTGGTAGGAAGCAGAGTGATAGAAGTGGTGGAGATCGCCATCAGCATGCACTGTGCATCGGTAGCAATACCCTTGGTCTTGTTTAAAGTCTGCAGTTCCTGCATTGCTTTCAGACCAAACGGAGTGGCAGCATCGCCGATACCCAGGATGTTTGCTGCAAAGTACAGGGCCATTGCAGAGTTGGCAGGGTGGTCAGCAGGTACTTCCGGGAACAGAAGTCTCATGGCTGGTGCAATTGCCTTACCCAGCTTTTCGCACAGGCCGGAATCTTCCATCACCTTCATTAATCCACAGAAGAATGCCATAATACCAATCAGGCCCAGTGCGATATCTACGCCGGTCTGGGCGAAATCGAAGATATTCTGCAGCACGACGTCCATTGTTCCGGTAACTGCACCGGCAACTACGCCAATGATCATGAATGCTGCAAATAAGTAGTTCATCATAATTCAAGTTCCTCCTTGTAATGTTTTACGCATACGTGTCTATGATTGCGTCGATTCTGCTGCCGTTCCCTGTTCTTCGGCAGCAATAATAGTGTTTAGCAAGTACCGTGCCAAATCTTGCTTTACTGTCTGTTCTTTCTTTTGAAGAAGTGCAATGTGTTCAAATTGTGTTAAAACAGTGTCATTTCATTTCTCTTCTTTTTTCCCCATCCGTCTGCGAAGTTTCCGATTTTGTTCGGTTTTTCGAAAAGAAAATCCGGATTTTAGGACGCGTTTCTCCCATTTTCGACAAATTCGCGATTTTTTCCATGTAAAAAGGACTTGCATTCAGGCATATTTCTTGCTTTAATAATAGGATAGAGTTGGTGACGATTTCCGTTTCACCAGCTGAAACGCATATCAGCAAGAGCAAGCAAAAGGAGCATATGGAGCATATAATGAACGAAAAACTGAGAATCACTTATACCTACCCCAACATCATGCGGCAGATCATGTACCTTGTCATCATTTTCTACACACTTCTTCACTGTGGTGTGATGACAGAAATCCTGGTGTTCCGCATAGAGGGCTACTATGAAAACGTGCGCATTCTGCCGACTTACCTGCTTTATGCACTCGCATTCGCTGTCGAAATCGCACTTTTCTTCGGCTATAAATTCTGCTACAGCACCTACGATTCCAAGACTCTGACCTATCACAACCGGCTTCTTCACCGGGAAAAGACGCTGGATCTTACAAAAGTGAAATTTGCAATTTTTGATAAATTCTGCGTAAAATTTTATGACAAAACGACGGTCGATTCCGATCATGACATCCCGATTTTCCGGATTCCGTTTTATCGTCTGGGATTTATTGATGCTGTGGAAATTGACAGGCTTTACAAAATGCTCTGCGCCAGAGGAGATGTAGGCGTGGCAAAGACCTATAAAAAACTTCTCGGCTATTCGAATCCATGGAAGCTTCTGATTCTTTTCTATGGCATTTTCATTTATGCCTTCCTGGTAAACTGTGTCACGCCAGTGACCGCTTTCCTGGTTCTCTGGCAGAGCCACGGTGTTCCGGTCTGATTCATAACAGAAAATTCCGGTAATTGACGAAATGATTTACGATACAAAATGAACAAAATGATAAGAAAAGAGGAGAAAACTATGAAACAATATAGCAATCTGGTCCGCCTGCTTGACCTGGACAATGATTTTATTATCGACCTTCGCTATTCTACGCCGGATAATTTTACCGGAAGTGTTGTATACGATTTTCAGGAGTGCTACATTGATATTCACACTGCGGATCGGCTGATTCAGGCGAAGAATCTCGCTAAAAAAGACGGATATCGAATGAAAATCTGGGACGCCTACCGTCCGGTCAGCGCTCAGCAGAAATTCTGGGATCTTGTGCAGAATAACGATTTCGTCGCCTATCCGCCGGACATGGCGACCATCAAAGAATTCAAGAATTCTCACATGAACGGTCAGTGCGTCGATGTGACACTGACTGCAGCAGACGGCAGCGATATTCCGATGCCGAGTAAATTCGATGAGTTTTCAGAACTGGCCCGCCTCGACTGTCCGAAGACAACCGGCGAGGCAAGAAAAAATGCGGAATATCTTCGGGATATCATGGTCAAAGCGGGCTTTACACCATATGATGGCGAGTGGTGGCATTTCTACGATCATAACGTAGAACCGGTCCGCTATTCGGAGCAGTCGTTTTTCTGATCTTCTTTCTCCGTCGCAGCAAGGCGCGCTTCCTCTGCCTGCTGGCGCTCCTGTTTCTCCATCTGTTCCTGGCGATGGTTCATGAGAGACTCCATCATACTGACACCCGGCCGGCGCAGGATATAAATAAAAGAGACAACGAGCAGAACAAGACCTGCGGCAATTTTAATTTTTGTAAACATAATGCAATTCCTTTCTTTATGAATCTATCCGCATTATATACGAAATAGCAGTTTTAATCAAGTAGGAGGTATTTGAATTTGAACGGACATTTTCCCATGATCAACAAGCGGGGTGCCATTGCCGCATCCGTATTCGTGGCAGCAAACATCGTTCTGCTGTCCATTTCCCTGGCGTTCAAGCTGAACGGAGGAAGAATCTGGCTGATTCCGATTATCGTCTTCGCTGTGACGTTCCTGTTTTCCATCATGATCCTCATGTCGGTACTCCGGGCAGGAATTGACATCAAAGCAGACATGGTCATCATGCCGGATCTGGATCCGTCCAAGGGCAAGCAGCCGAAGTTCCGGATCGGCCGTCTGCTGGACATTCAGCTGCAGAACGGAGAAGGCACGGTGCTGGATCCGGAGAAAGACAGCCTTCTGGGTGGCCGTGTCGTATTCTTTCTGGATGATGATACCACAGAAACCTATTATCCGATTTCCATCA
>JALEHL010000071.1 GCA_022770665.1 Bacillota bacterium | reverse complement strand
GCCCTGATCGTGGTATTCATCGTGGTTTCTGCAGCAATCGCATTGGTGCAGTATAAATCTTCAGTTACCTTTATCGCACAGCTGATGGGTATTTCGTGGGGTGCGCTGGCCGGTGCCTTCCTGGGACCTTTCCTGTACAGCTTGTACTGGAAAAAGGTGACCAAGGCTGCAGTATGGGCAAGCTTCATTTGCGGTGTGGGCATCACCACTTCCAATATGCTTCTGGGCTTCGTCGGCAAAGCGTTTATCGCCAGCCCGATCAACTGCGGTGCAGCAGCCATGATCCTTTCCCTGATCATCGTTCCGGTGGTCAGCCTGATTACAGCCAAGCCGGATGATTCAAAAATGAATGAGATTTTCGGATGCTACGACGAAAAGGTACAGGTTTCCAGAAAGAACGCACTGGAAGACTGATCTGACAAATTGCAATTTTCATTACCCATAATATAACATAATACACTCTGAAAGAACCAGCTGCGATCTTGCGTAACAGCTGGTTTTTTCGTGTAAACAATTCTTAACATTTTTGTTGAATATCGTATCTTTATTTCCTCGGAATTTCAATGTAAAATAGAAATAACAGGAGGTACGAAAAATATGATTGGCAAGAATATCAGATATTTCCGGAAGCGGATCGGATATACCCAGGAGCAGCTGGCAGAGACACTGAATGTGAGCCGTCAGACCATCGCCAAGTGGGAAAATGAAGAAGTGACGCCCAATATCGAGGACTGCAAGCGAATGCAGGAACTCTTCGATATTTCCCTAGATGACTTGGTGCGGGAAATGACAGAAGAGGAGCTTCTGAATGTGACACCGCGAGGCAAGCATATTTTCGGTATGGTTACCGTCGGCGAACGGGGGCAGGTGGTCCTGCCGAAAAAGTGCCGGGAAATCTTCCAGATCAAACCCGGCGATAAGATTATCGTGCTGGGGGACGAACAGCAGGGAATCGCCATGATAAAGGCAGACGCAATCCATTCCTTTCATAAAATGGCCATGAGAAAAGCAGAGGAATAACTCCTCAGAATGAATCAGAAGAAATCAAACAAATCAATCAAAAGAAAGGAATAGAAATAAATGGCAAAAGAGATACAATTTGAGCACGTAACCCGAACGTTCGGGGAAAAGACTGCCGTAAAGGATTTGTGCCTTACCATCGGCAGCGGGGAACTGTTCGGGCTACTCGGTGTAAACGGTGCAGGAAAGACTACGGCAATCCGCATGAGCTGCGGGCTTCTGCAGTCCACCGAAGGAAGAATCCTGGCAGGGGGCATGGATGTGACAGCAGGCAGCGAAGCGGTCCGGAAAATGGTCAATCTGTCTCCACAGGAAACGGCGGTGGCGCCCAATCTGACGGTTCTGGAAAATCTGCAGCTGATGGCAGAACTGTACGGTCTGGATTCGGCACGCACGCAGAAAAACGTGGAAACGGTGATTTCTGACTTTCAGCTGGAAGAAATCCTTTCATCCAGGGCGAAAACTTTATCCGGAGGCTGGCAGCGACGGCTTTCCATCGCCATGGCACTGGTGACGGAACCGGAGATCCTGTTTCTGGACGAACCGACCCTGGGACTGGATGTCATTGCCAGACGTCAGCTCTGGGACACGATCCGAAGCCTGAAGGGACGGATGACCATCGTGCTGACGACCCATTATCTGGAGGAGGCGGAAGCCCTCTGTGAGCGAATCGGCATTATGGCGGATGGAAAACTCCGCGCGCTGGGAACCTCGGAAGAACTGAAAGAAAAAGCCGGGCAGACGGATTTTGAGGAGGCATTCATTCAGCTGGCCGGAAGGGGAGGTGCGGATCATGAAAATTAAAGCCTTTGCGGTAAGAAATGCCCGGGAAATCCTCAGAGATCCTCTGAGCTATGTGTTTGCGCTGGGATTTCCTGTGGTGATGCTGGTAATCATGACCATCGTCAACGGCAGCATTCCGGCGGAAGCGGGGATGAAGATTTTTTCTTTGCAAAATCTGGCACCTGCGGTTGTGATTTTTGGTTATGCTTTCGTCATGCTTTTTTCAGCGATTCTTTCTTCCAAGGATCGGTGCGGTGCATTCCTGCAGCGTCTTTATGCGGCACCGGTTTCCTCGGCGGAGTATCTGGCAGGCTATATGCTGCCGGTGCTGGTGCTGGGACTGGGACAGGCAGTCATTACATACGGGGTTGCGGAAATCCTGGCGGTGATTTTCGGAGAAACGCTGCTTTCACCGGGTGGCATGCTGCTTTCTCTGGTGCTGATGCTTCCGGCACTGGTACTGTTTCTCTGCTGCGGTCTTCTTTTTGGAAGCCTGTTCAATGATAAGTCGGCGCCGCCGCTGACTTCGGTGCTGATTACGCTGACCTCCATTCTGGGGGGGATTTTCATGGATGTGGAAGGGCTGGGCGGCACTCTGTATGCAGTTGCCAGATGGCTGCCGTTTCTGCCGGCTGTCCGCCTGGGAAGAAGTGCCGTGTGCGGCGGCGTTCTCTGGGCTGATATGCTGCCGGACCTGCTTGTGACCATTGGATGGGCTGCCGTGGTGTTTGCCGCCGCCGTAGCAGTCTTTCGCAGAAATCGGAGTCAAAGTTTAAAGTAAAAAGACTTTCCCTCCGGAGCAGAATGTGATACAATACTTTCATTGGCATGATTTGTCCTTGCATGGACAGATGGAAAAGGAGATAGTCGATGGAAGAATTGGAGAAAGAGACTGAGCAGCTGCTGGAACAGGGGGTTGTACCCGGTCTGGCGATGGTTCGTGTAGGTCGTATGCCGGAAAATGTGGATTGCATGGAAAAGGCGGAAGCCTATGGGAAAACTGTCGGGATTGTAGTGGAAAAGTACATTTTCCCGGAAAAGTGTGATGAGATGGATGTAATGGATGTACTGGAGGTTATCAATGATGACCCGAGGATCCATGGAATTCTGCTTCTGGAACCGCTCCCGGACGATATGAGCGAGCGGCGCATCCGGGGTATGCTGAATCCGGCAAAGGATCTGGAGGGCCTGGACTGGGGCAGCCTGGCCGGAACCGACGTGGATTCCATGCGAAAGCTGATGGAAATGACCGTGAAAGCCGCGAAGGGACAGCTGCGGTAAAACTGTTATAAAGTAGGTACTGCATGATGGGGTACTGCATGAACGGAATCCTTCCGCTGCTGCAGTACCTGTTTTATTTCCGGGAAATGGAGGAAAAGGGATGCCGGCATCTGATCGGACGGACGGTACGCTGCGGATACGCTTACCTGTGAGGCGGCCAGCCTTATGGGCAGCAAACCTTACGGGCAGCCAGCCTTTCTGATTCATACATATGACTTCAAAAAACGCCAAAAAGGTTGAGCTCCGGCCGTGGCGTCGCTTGATTCCCCTCTATTTTGGGCTAAAAACGAAGGGAAAACAAAATATTAGGTGAGATCGGAGAATCACATTCAACCTTTTTGGACTTTTTCTGTCCGATATGGATGAATCATCGCGTCAGCCCGGCATGACCGACAGATAAAACTCGGCAACTTCTTCCGGTGAGTACGCAGCATTGCAGCTCTCACCGCAGAGCCACCAGCGGACAGTCTCGGCAAAGGCAGTCACTGCGTGGTGCAGCAGGAAGTCTTTCGGACAGGAAACAGGCGCGTCGTTGAAGGCCGCCCCATCCGAAGTGTCGGAGCCCATCGACAGATACCCCGTAAACATTTCCGAAAGATAGAGGCGGAAATACTTCATAAAATGGCCGCCTGCCGCTTCCGTCAGCAGGCCTTGCAGCATGGGACGTTTTTCCTGCAGATGATAGAGTATGTGCGTCAGGCGCGGCTCCAGGCCAGGACTTGACGCAGAGAAGTCATGGGTCGCTTCCTTCGTCAGATCCGGTGAAAAGACGTGGTCGAAAATGTCGGTGCACATTGCCTGCAGCAGAGCATCCTTCGTTTCAAAGTGGGCATAGAAGGTACTTCGGCCGATGTCTGCTTCGTCGATGATCTCCTGTACGGTGATGCTGTCGTAATTCCTGCGTTCCAGCAGGCGTTCAAATGCATTGAAGACAGCTTCTCTTGTTTTTTTCTGACGCCGGTCCATATCCGTTTCCTCCATAGTTTTTTGATGCATAAATATTTGATATATCATTACGGAACAAAATCCGCAATCTGTGCCGTAACGAACATTGCGGACTTTTTGATTGTTGTCTTTTTTCTCCCGTCGATTAAAATAGTACATAGGATTATATCGAACAAAGTGTTCAGTTACGAATATAGTGTACGGGGAAATGAATGAAATGTCAAGAAAAAATGAAATCCTTCTGCTGGCTCTGCCGGTGATCATGGAAAACATTCTGCAGACGCTGCTGGGAACCACAGATACGTATTTTGCCGGACAGCTGGCCGATGAAGCCATCGCCGGCATCGGCGTCACCAGCCTCATTATGAACATCTTCATTTCCTTTTTCACCGCGGTCAGCGTGGGAACCACTGCCGTAACGGCCCGGGCCTTCGGTGAAGGAGATCGGGAAAAGGCGAACCGGACCCTGATTCATTCCGTGCTTCTAGCATTGGTACTGGGACTTGCTGTCGGTCTGGTCTGCGGTCTGTTTGCGAAACCGATCCTCCGGATTTCCGGTGCAGAAGAAGTGGTGTTATCTTATGCTTTGCCGTATTACCTGGTTGTCACGGTGCCGTCTGCAGTGCTCTGTCTGCAGCTGGTACTTTCTGCCTGTCTGCGGGCTGTGAAGGATACCAGAACGCCCATGTACGTCACCGGCGGGGCCAACATTCTCAACATCGGTCTGAATCTACTGTTTATCCGCATGGGACTGGGGATTTTCGGTCTGGGCCTGGCAACGACGCTGTCACGAGCAACAGGGGCTACCGTACTGTTCTTTCGTCTGAAACGGACGGATTGCATTCAGCTGCACCGGTGCAGCCTGCAGAGGGATACCTTCCATGAGATCGCAGCGGTCGGCATTCCGGCCGGGATGGAAAAGCTAATCATGCGCACGGGCCAGCTGGTGTACAATGCCATGATTCTTTCCCTAGGTACCGCGGCTTACGTTGCTCATAACGTGGCTGGAACCATCGAAAGCTATTCCTATATCCCGGCCATGGGCTTCGGTCTGGCGGTATCCACCGCTGTGGGGGTTGCCCTGGGTGAGAAGAATCCGGAGAAGGCCAGGAGGCAGGCCTTCGATGCATACCGGATGTCAACCGCCATGATGCTCGCCATCGGTGTCGTGTTCTTTTTCTTTTCTCCGCAGCTTGCGGCACTGTTTACCGATACACAGGAAGTGCAGACCCAGGTGGTGACGGTGCTCCGTATCATCGCCTTTTTCCAGCCCGCGGCAGCGCTGGTGAAGGTCATGACCGGGGCGCTGCAGGGGGCTGGGGACACAAAGTTCCCCATGTATGCAACCCTGCTGGGAATCTGGGGTATCCGTACAGGGATCGGTTACCTGCTGGCAGTGGTTCTGGGATTCGGGCTGCAGGGGGTGTGGAGCGCCTACGCCCTGGATATCACCGTGCGAGGCCTGCTGCTTCTGCACCGGTTTCAAAAGGGGCCTTCTCAAAAACGGTCAACGATGTATAATAAATATTAACCGCAGCGGTCAACGAACAGTCAACTAGCAGTCAGTAATGCAACCAGAAAGGAGCAGATGCCTCATATGAACGAGAAATTCTACAATCTGCCGGAAGAAAAACAGCAGAAGATCATCAATGCCG
>JALEHL010000048.1 GCA_022770665.1 Bacillota bacterium | reverse complement strand
AGAAACTGCCGGGGCAGCTGTTTTAACCGCATGATTCTGGCAGCGGAGGAACGAAAATTCAAAGAAATCGCCAAATACAATAAAGGAAAGAGGAAAAGGTGAAAACAAGGAAGATGACAATCACGATTTTAATCTTAATTCTTGCTGTGCTGATACTATGGACAGTCTGGGGGAATACCGCAATTGAGATAAATGAATATTCTGTCTGCAGTGAAAGATTACCTGACCGTTTCTCCGGATTTCGCATTGCACAAGTATCGGATCTGCATAATGCAGAGTTTGGAGAGGAAAACGAAAAGCTGATCCATATGCTCCGGCAGAGTGCTCCGGATATTATTGTGATAACTGGCGATCTGGTGGACTCGCGCAGAACCGAAATGAAAATTGCTCTGCAGTTTGCGGAGGACGCAGTAAAAATAGCACCCTGCTATTATGTTCCCGGAAATCACGAAGCGAGGCTCAGCGAATATGATACTCTGAAAAAGGGTCTGATGCAGGCAGGCGTAACTGTTCTGGATAATGATTCTGTACGACTGGAACGATCCGGAGAATTCATCACATTGGCAGGAGTCAGCGATCCTGCGTTTCAGAATGGGGATGATACGGAAATTATGAGAGATACACTGGATAATTTTACCGACAGTGAGTCATATACGGTGTTACTTTCCCACAGACCGGAACTTTTTTCCGTTTATGTGGAGTATCGTATTGATCTTGTATTTTGTGGACATGCTCATGGCGGTCAGTTCCGCCTGCCAGCTGTGGGAGGACTGATTGCCCCGCATCAGGGATTATTTCCGGAATATGATGCAGGATTGTTTACGAAAGAAAGCACTTCCATGCTGGTCAGCAGGGGAATCGGAAACAGCCTTTTCCCGTTCCGCTTTAACAACCGGCCGGAAATCGTGGTCGCAGAGTTAAAAAACAGCGAAGATACGCGATGAACCGCCTTGGCCCTCGAACAGATGTTTGCTACAATGTATCCACAGGGACGCCGTCAGGCGGTTGATAAAGTCAACAGGAAAAGGGGTACAGACTGATACAATGACGGATCACGGACAGAACCAGCACAATTGCATCTCCATTCGATGCAAATCAGCCTGCAATCCTGTCCGCGGGCGGTTCCCGTACCGGTGGGACCTGAATGTCTACCGCGGCTGCGATCACGGCTGCCGGTACTGTTTCGCCATGTATACCCATCGCTATATGGAAGGTTCCGAACAGTTTATAAAAAGGAAAACATAGCAGAACAGCTGGAGAAACAGCTTTCCTCTCCAAAATGGAACAGGGACGTGATCAATCTGGGCGGCATTACGGACAACTCCCGGTTTACCGTCAAATTCGCAAGGCTGGCTGAGAAATACAGGATGACTTCAAATTATATGGAAGAAGTACGTATGAAGATCAATGGGCAAAAATCAGATTTTGCGAAGAAAAGCAGCCGCAGATTTGTTCGCGGTGATGATGGAGAACAGCTTGACTTTCTTTTATAAAATGTGTAAAATATTTACAAAGGATTCTTGCGAAAAAGTCCTTGACCTGATGCTGAAAATAGGGTATGATTAGAATGTAGAACAGACGTTCGCTCAGATGGTTTGGAGGATATTATGAGTGTAAATAAAACGGAAAAGGATAAGGCCCTTGAGGCTGCAATGGCGCAGATTCAGAAACAGTTCGGCAAGGGAGCCATTATGAAGCTCGGAGATGCCGGCGCCCAGATGAATGTGGAAGCGATTTCCACGGGTTCCATCAGTCTGGATATGGCAACCGGCATCGGCGGTGTACCGAAGGGCAGAATCGTGGAAATATACGGTCCGGAATCTTCCGGTAAGACAACTCTGACGTTACATATTATTGCGGAAGCACAGAAATCCGGCGGCAAGGCGGCGTTTATTGATGCGGAACATGCACTTGATCCTGTTTATGCGAAAAACCTGGGAGTAAATGTTGGGGAGTTGCTGGTTTCCCAGCCGGATACCGGGGAGCAGGCTCTGGAAATCTGTGATATGCTGGCTCGAAGCGGGGCGCTGGATGTGATCGTAATCGACTCGGTTGCTGCGCTGGTACCGAAAGCAGAAATCCAGGGGGAAATGGGAGATTCGCATGTCGGTCTGCAGGCAAGACTGATGTCGCAGGCACTTCGTAAACTGACCGGAACGGTGAATAAATCGAATACCTGTATTATATTTATTAACCAGCTGCGTGAAAAAGTCGGTGTGATGTTCGGTAATCCGGAAGTGACCACCGGCGGACGTGCTCTGAAGTTCTACTCTTCCATGCGTATGGATGTGAGACGGATCGAAAGTATTAAAGTTGGAGACAGTGTAGTAGGTAACCGGACCCGCGTAAAGGTTGTAAAAAACAAGGTTGCGCCACCGTTCAAGCAGGCTGAATTTGATATTATGTACGGCCAGGGTATTTCCAAGGCAGGAGATCTGCTGGATACTGCTGTGGAACATAAGATCATCGATAAGGCAGGCTCCTGGTACAGTTTCGAAGGAGAAAGGATCGGTCAGGGACGTGAAAATGTGAAGACATATCTGCAGGAGCATAAAGATGTCATGGATAAGATCGAATCACTCCTGCTGGATCTGCTGGCACAGAAGGAGGCAGAGGCGCAGCAGGAAGAGGAACCGGATATCCCGGAAGATGACATCAATGCCATCATGGATATGCTGGTGGATGATGACGGCGTTGTGCTGGAGTAATCTGAAGTTTTCGAAAGTGCACAGAATTGAATAATCATGAATGTGTCCAGGCACAGAAAAGCGTAATGAAGTTACACTTTTCTGTGCTTTTTTCATGTATACAAAAAAATAGGTAAAACAAGCAGATTGAAATTTCAACACTTATTCCTGATGTTCCACATTGTGAAACAGTAGAACCTCATTGCAGAACAGGAGCGGTTGACGAAAAAAAGAGATTGAATTATTATACAGCTATAATAAAACAAAAATTTAACAAGGGAGGTTCGTAACATGTTAAAGGCACAGACAGGTACAAGTATAAAATCTGATGTGAAACTTGCAGGACAGGAAGCAGCGCAAGCTGTAAAGGAAGTAAAAGATGCAAAGATGGCCTTTGTCTACAGTGGTGTACAGTATGACCAGAAAGCTCTGCTGGATGCTATAGGCGAGGAACTGCCAGGTGTTCCACTCGTAGGAAATACCTCCTTTACCGGTGTAATTACCCAGGATGGCTTTGTTTCCGGGGATGACGGTTTCGTAGGTATACTGGCTTTAGGTGGAGAGGATCTGACGGTTGGTGTAGCTGGATTGAAGAAAGAAGGCACGGCAAGAGAAACCGGTAAGAAAGTGGCAGAACTTGCACTGAAAAAGGCAGGAAAAGATACTGCTCCAGACTATTTCTATATGGTAGCGCCTCCGGGAGAAGAAGAATTCTATCTGAAAGGAATCAGTGAGGTCATCGGCAGAGTACCGTTCTTTGGCGGCAGTGCAGCAGACAATGCAATTGCCGGCGAATGGCTGTTGTTTACCGATGAGATGATAACTGCTGATGGCGTAGCAGTGGCATTCTTCTATACGGATAAGGGATTCGCGAATGAATATACTGGTGCATATGAAGAATCGGAACACGTTGGAATTATCACAAAAGTGATTGACAACCGTGTGCTGGCAGAAATCGATGGCGTACCGGCGCTGAAAAAATATCAGGAATGGACCGGAGCTTCAGATGAAGAAGTGGCTGGCGGCAATTTGCTGTCATACTCTATTACAGCTCCGCTTGGTGTAAAGGATCCTCTGGGGGATCTGATCGCAATTCGTCACCCTATGAATGGAAATGAAGATAAGACAATTAACGTAGGAAACAATCTGGCCGAAAATACTGCGATCATTCTCATGAAAGGAAGCGTAGACGGACTGATTGCTTCTACCGGAAAAGCAGTTGAGAAAGTAACAGAAAAGCTTTGCGGTAAACCAGCAGCTTATCACCTGGTACACTGCGGAGGCAGAAGAGCAGGCATTGACGCAAGAATTGATGAAGTAGCGGAAGAACTTAAAAAGGCAGCCGGCGATGTGCCGTTTATCTGTGAATTCACCTTCGGTGAGTATGGTTTCGAAGATGACAGCAAGAACACCTGCGGCGGCTTGATGTTATCCTTTAGTGCATTTGAAAAATAAAGGAGGTCCATACAATGAAAATGATTATAAATGGAAAACATGTCGATAGTGAATCCGGTCTGACTTTCGATATTATCAATCCGGCTACCGGTGAGGTAATTGAAGCGGTGCCAAAAGCGACAGAGAAAGATATTACCGCAGCCATCGACGCGGCAGAAGCTGGACAGAAGATCTGGGCCAAAGTACCTGTATGGCAGCGTGCGCAGATCCTCTATAAGTTTTTGGACATCGTAGAAGAAAATAAGGAAAGTCTGGCGCAGACACTTTGTGCGGAAAATGGCAAGCCAATCGTAGAGGCAAGAGCTGAAATCGGAAATATCCGTATTGGATTCTCAGGATTTATTGAAGCAGCCAAGCACTACTATGGAAGCATCATTCCACAGGGACAGGAGCAGGGACAGGATAAAAACTTGCAGCTGGTCACGAGAGAGCCAATTGGAATCGTGGCATGTATTATCCCGTTTAACTTCCCATGCGATCTGTATGACCAGAAGGTTGCTCCAGCACTGATGATGGGCAATGCTGCTATCGTTCTGCCGTCTTCAGATAATCCGCTGACACTGATGCGTCTTACCGGTATGCTGGTTGAAGCGGGTGTACCTGACGGTGTGATTCAGTGCCTGACTGCACCAGGAAGCACCAAGGCAGCCGCAGTAAGAGATCCGAGGGTGCATCTGGTTACGCTGACCGGCAGTACAGAGGTCGGCATCGATACCGCACGGCTAGCAGCAGATACGTTGACACATACTGCTCTCGAATTGGGAGGAAATGATGCATTCATTGTGCTGGATGACGGTGATGTAGATCTGGCGGTAGAAGAACTGGTCTGGGGCCGTATGTATAATACAGGACAGGTCTGCTGTGCAAGCAAACGTTTTCTGATCCATAATTCTCTGAAGGAAGAGTTCGCACGGAAAGCTGTTGAAAAGATTAAACAGTTGAAAGTAGGTATGCCAGCTGATGAATCGACGCAGATCGGATGCCTGATCAGCGAAAAAGCAGCTATAAAGGTAGAAAAACAGGTTGAGAAAACCGTAGAGCAGGGTGGAAAGATTCTGCTGGGCGGAAAACGCAACGGGGCATTCTATGAGCCGACTGTAATTACAGATGTTCCAAAGACCGCTGACGTTGCAACAGATATGGAAATTTTCGGACCTGTTATCCCTATCATTGGATTTGATACAGATGAAGAAGCTATCGAGATTGCGAATAAATCTATCTTTGGACTGTCCAGCTGCGTCTTCTCCAGAGACCAGAAACGTGCGTTTGCAGTGGCATCGCAGATGGAGGCCGGCGGTGCCGTTATCAATGGCGCAAGCTTCTTCCGTGCTTTTGAGCAGCCGTTTGGCGGATGGAAACACAGCGGAATCGGTACAGAGGGAGTATTCTCCACATTTGATGAAATGACGCTCTCCAAGACCATAGTTCTGAAAAACATTTTCTGATATTCGTAATTTCATTACTCTGAGCACCAATTTCACCATAACATAGAAGATGCACATCGCAAGATGTGCATCTTCTATCCTGTAAATCCCATGGAACGGGATATTTCAAGTGCTTGTTTCCGCAGATAATCCGCAACAGGTTCTATACGTTCATCTGTCAAAAGGTTCGTCGGGCCGCTGGCAGAAATTGCAGCAATAATGTCACCCCGATAATCGTAGATTGGTGCGCCAATGCAGCGATGATTCCATTCTGATTCTTCATCATCGATAGCCCAGCCTCGGCTTCTGACCAGTTCGAGATCCGATATAAGTTGGTCGATGGAACTGATCGTCTTGTCGGTAAATTTAACAAAAGTGCAATTTGACATGATCTTTCTGACTTCGGATGCAGAATAATTTGACAACAGACATTTTCCAAGAGAACAGGAATAGGATGGAACTCGAACGCCGATTTGTGAATACATTCTGACATTCGAAAAAACATCCATCTTTTCGATATAGACAACTTGATCACCGTCAAGAACGCCAAGATGTGATGTAAGACCAAGTCTTGATGTGATTTGTGCTACATAGGGACGTGCTTCAGTCTGGAGCTCCAGGCTGTTGATATAGCAGCTGACTGCTTCAATCAGCTTCAGACCTAGCCTGTAAGTGCCTTTTTCCGTCTTATTTATGTAGCCGCGGGACGCAAGGGTGGAAATGATTCGATGTGCAGTGCTCTTATGCAGGCCTACCCGATCGGCTATTTCTGTAACACCCAGGCCATCCTGACAGTCAGCCAGGACTTCGATAATATCTAGTGCCCGGTCAATAGACTGCACACTGTTGTCCCTGATTTCTTTTGCATTCTTTGGTGTCTGCAGGTTATCCTTTGGCATGGAAGAATTCTCCTTTCAGAAAGATTCATGAATACAATAATTATACAGTAAAACAGTCAGAAATGCAAACAACGTAAGGTGTTTGTATTTGCTGATTTTTTCACGTTTGTAAAACATTTTTGCTTGACTTTCTGCGCTTGAGATGCTATTATTTAATAGTTGAGCCGCACTGAACGGGTTTTTGAAGTGTAATCAATCAGGAATACCACCCCGGAAGGCGAGACCGGATAGAGGAGGAAGAAATAAATATGTATGCAGTAATTGAAACTGGTGGTAAACAGTACAGAGTACAGGAAGGCGATGTTATCACCATTGAAAAGATCAAAGCTGAAGTTGGTGAAACTGTAGCTTTCGATAAGGTTCTGGTATTAAACGACGGTAAAGAGACGAAAGTCGGCACTCCGTACCTGGATGCAGCTGTGACTGGCAGCGTCGTAGAACATGGCAAGGGCCAGAAAGTAATCATTTTCAAGTATAAGGCTAAGAAGGATTACAGAAAGAAACAGGGTCACAGACAGCCGTACACAATGGTTAAAATCGAATCTTTAGGCGGAGCAGCTTCGGAGAAGGAAGAAGCACCTAAGGCTGAAGCTGAAGTGAAAGAAACAAAGAAGGTTTCTGCTTCCATGAAAAAGGACGAACTGATTGCTTTTGCTAAGGAAAACAACATTGAAATCGATGAAAAGGCAACGAAAGCTGTTATCATCGAAACAATTGAAGCAGCATTAAAGTAATTTACTGATATAGTTAGGAGGTGTCTCTATGGCAAGTAAAAAAGGTGTAGGAAGCTCTAAGAACGGTCGTGACTCCGAGTCCAAGCGTCTTGGACTGAAGGCTGGAGACGGTGAATTTGTTACCGCAGGAAGCATTCTGGTAAGACAGAGAGGAACCAAGTTCCATCCGGGTAACAACGTAGGTATCGGCGGCGATGATACTTTGTTCGCTAAGATTGATGGCGCCGTTAAATTCGAGAGAAAAGACAAGACCAGAAAACAGGTCAGTGTTTATCCGAAAGAAGCTTAATTAGAGTATTGAGACCCTGTAGCCAATCCGTTGCAGGGTCTTTTTGTACAAGTCCGGGATCAATGGTGTTTTGCTTGCACACCAGGTACCGGCAGGAAAGGAGGTTCTAAACATGTTTGTAGACAGAGCCAGAATCTATATTAAATCCGGAAAAGGAGGCGACGGCGCTGTAACTTTCCGGAGAGAACCTTTTGTACCGGAAGGCGGACCGGACGGAGGAGACGGCGGACGGGGCGGTGACGTCATTTTTCAGGCAGACAGAAATCTGAGGACCCTGATGGATTTCCGATATAAAAGGAAATACGAAGCAGAAAACGGCCAGAACGGCATGAAGAAAAAGCGTTTTGGAAAAGCAGGGGAAAACCTTGTAATTAAAGTGCCAATGGGGACTATTGTCATTGACGAAGCGACAGGCCGCGTTATGAAAGATCTGACGGAAGACGGCGAATCTTTCGTTGCTGCAAAAGGCGGCAGAGGCGGCAGAGGAAATGTGCATTTTAAAAATTCTGTACGGCAGGCTCCGAATTTTGCGGAAGCAGGCGGCGCAGCAAAAGAGCGCACGGTGATCCTTGAAATGAAACTGATCGCGGATGTCGGTCTGGTAGGATTTCCGAATGTAGGAAAATCCTCGCTGCTTTCTGCTGCGACAAGTGCCCAGCCAAAGATTGCAAACTATCACTTCACAACGATCGATCCTAATCTGGGCGTAGTGGAACTGTACGATACCAGTTTTGTTATGGCTGATATCGCAGGAATCATTGAGGGTGCCAGTGAAGGGCTTGGTCTGGGATTCAAGTTTTTGAAACATATTGAACGGACCAAAGTACTCATTCATGTGGTGGATGTGTCCGGCAGCGAAGGACGGAATCCAATTGAGGATTTTGATAAGATCAATCGGGAGCTGGAAGCTTACAGCCCGCGTATTCTGAAAAAACCGCAGCTGATCGCAGCGAATAAAATCGATCTGATTGAAGAAGATGACCCGGGATATCTGGAATTTAAAGAATATGTGGAAAGCAAGGGGTATCGGGTCTTCCCGATCTCTGCACCGCTGGATCTTGGGGTGAAAGAGCTTCTGACAGCTGCGCTGCAGGAACTGAAGCGGATCGAAGAAAATCCTCCGGAAGAAGAGGAAGAAGTGGAATACTTTGACTTCGAAGCAGATGATATAGATCCGGATTACAGAAAAATCTATGTCGGATATGACGAAGAAGAGGACGTATTTACACTGGAAGGGAAACAGCTTGAAAAAATCTTTAATTCCACAAACTTTAATGATATGGGATCCCTCCGGTATCTGTATAAATACATCGAAAAGAACGGTGCAATTGACGAGCTGAAAGAAATGGGACTGGACGAAGGCGATATTATACGGATAAAGAATTACGATATGGAATACTGGGACGAATTTTAAGTACTGTCTTCAAAGCTGCTGCATAACGGAACCCGTGCAGCAGTTTTTTAGTGATTTTCCTTCTAACGCTGCATACAATGGCAGTGGGAGGAAAGAGATGGACAGAAAGAAAAAAATACTGGTACAGACTTGCATATGTCTCGGCATTTTTGCTGTGCTACAGGCCGGCATTCATCCATCTGCAGAAAATGCCGACAAATTCTGGAAGAAGATAGAGAAAGCGGTACGTAAGAATTATACTCTTGCAGAGCTTCTTCAGATAGGCCAGGAAGCAGCGGAAACGGTTGCTTCCGCACCATCAAAAGTAAATGAGGCGGTTCTGAAAGCAAATGAAAAAGTGCAGTATGGAAAACCTTTCGATGAAAACAGCAGTGAAGCTGTGCAGCCTGTATATGCTGTGGCTGGAGGGAAAGTGTTACGTGCGGGCATACGGAACGATATCGGAATGTATATCATGATAGAACATCCGGAAAAAATCTCTACGTACGGGCATCTCTGCAATGCTGCTGTCATTACAGGAGATCGCGTAAAAAAGGGTGATCTGATTGGTTCCTATGATACACAAGGAGAAAAGCAATTCTATTTTTCGCTAGAGGATAAAACCGGAAATGTTGAATGAAACCGTAGTAATCTTCTGAAAAGTATGATAAAATAAATCAGGCCGGCTTGCAAATGCCGAAATGGCGACGGGCAGCCGGTATTCTTTATGTATGAGGTTTGATCATGGCTCGCAGAATAACAGAAGCAGAAGTAAATCAGCTCTATGAAAAATATCATACACCACCGCATGTGATCGCGCATTGCAGAGCAGTGACACGGGTGGCGACTGGTCTTGCAGAAGTATTGAATCAGCATGGATATCATTTTGACATTGAACTGATCCGCGGAGCCGGACTGGCTCATGATACAGCGAGAACACAGGAAGACCATGGAAAGGTCTGCGCGGATATTCTGCAGAGCCTTGGCTTTTCTGATGAAGCTGCCATCGTCCGTGTGCATATGAATTTTCAGCTGGATCCGGTGGACAGGCTGACAGAGACAGATATGGTCTGCATTGGAGATCGGCTGGTAAAAGAAGACCGGTATGTGGGTGTAGATGAACGATTCCGTTATATTATCGAGAAAGCGCCGCGTACCCCGGAAGTACGCAGACATCTGGAAGAACAGCGGGAAATCATGCGGCATTTGCTCGAACAGATAGAAAAGATCATAGGAACGACCATTGATATACTGTTCGAAAATGAAAACTGACAGGAGAATGAGAAGAATGAACTATACTTTGAAACTGAATCAGCTGCTGAAACGTGTGGAAAAACCGGGACGTTATATTGGAGGGGAAATCAATTCCGTAAAAAAAGATCCCGAAAAAGTGAGAGGCCGATTTGCATTCTGCTTTCCGGATCTCTACGAGATCGGAATGTCTTATCTAGGAATGCAGATATTGTACAAAGCACTGAATGACAGGCCGGATATCTGGTGCGAAAGATCCTTTGCACCATCCGGCGACATGGAGCATCTCATGCGTGAAGAAGGTATGCCGCTTTTGACGCTGGAATCAAAAACGCCCCTTTCTGAAATGGATATCGTCGGGTTTACTTTACAGTATGAGATGTCCTTTACAACCGTTTTGAACATGCTGGATCTGGCCGGAATACCGATTCGAAGAGATGAAAGGAGCGAATCCTTTCCACTGATCATTGCCGGCGGACCATGTGCTTTTAATCCTGAGCCGATGGCGGATTTCATTGATATTTTCCTGATAGGTGACGGGGAGCTCCTTTTACCGGAACTGACAGAGCTGTTTATAGAATCGCGCGATCATGGGCTGAGCCGGGAAGAATTTTATCACAAAGCGTGCAGACTGGATGGGGTTTATATTCCATCCCTTTATGAAGTAAATTATCACGAGGATGGAACGGTAAAAGAATTCTGTAAACTCTATGATGATGCGCCATTTCCTGTCCGGCGTTCGATCATAGAGAATATTGAAAACCTTCCATTTCCGACGGAACCTGTCATCCCGTTTATCGAGGCGGTTCATGACCGATCTGTTGTGGAAACATTTCGAGGCTGCACCCGCGGATGCCGCTTTTGTCAGGCCGGCATGATTTATCGGCCGGTTCGGGAACGTTCTGTGGAAACAATACTGGATCTTGCAGAGAAGCAGCTGGCTCATACAGGAAATGACGAACTTTCACTTCTTTCCCTTTCGACCAGTGATTATTCCAGATTTGAAGATCTGGCCAATGCTCTGATTCCTGCCTGCAGAAAAGAGAATGTCTCACTGTCGCTGCCGTCGCTTCGGATAGATCAGTTTGCTTTCAACGTGCTGAATCAGATCCAGCAGTACAGAAAATCCGGATTGACCTATGCACCGGAAGCAGGTACGCAGAGACTGCGAGATGTGATCAATAAAGGTGTGACGGATGAAGATATTTATAAATCCGTTGAACAGGCGCTGGAGCTTGGATGGAATCACATTAAACTGTACTTCATGATTGGCCTGCCGACAGAAACTGATGAGGATCTGGACGGAATTGCGGAAATTGCAAAGAAGATTATCGATCTGAATTATAAAATAAACGGCAGCCGCGGCGGGAGATTCCGTGTTACTGTCAGCGTATCAAATTTTGTACCGAAAGCCGATACGCCGTTTCAGTGGGAGAGCCAGAATACTGCAGAAGAATTCTCCAGAAAACACAATTATCTTTCCGAAAAACTACGTATAAAAGGCGTGACATTCCATTACCATGATAATACCACGAGCTCCTACGAGGCGGTCTTTGCCCGCGGTGACCGAAGATGTGGAAAGCTGCTTCAAGCAGCATTTGAAAATGGTGCCAGACTTGATGGATGGACGGAGTATTTCAGACCGGAAGCATGGGAAAAAGCGTTCGAAGAAACCGGAACCGATAGGGGGTTCTATACGGAGAGAAAACGTTCTTTCGATGAAATTCTCCCATGGGATATTGTCGATTCCGGTGTGTCCAAAAATTACCTCAAGAAAGAGGCGCAACGTGCCTATTCGGCGGAAAAATCCATGGACTGCCGCCACGGGTGTACAGGATGCGGTATCAGCCGCTATGTAAAATGTGAACAGGAGGGATGTTTATGAGCCGGTATGTGCTGAAATTCCGAAAATTCGGATATGTGAAATATATTTCGCATCTCGATCTGCTTCGCGTGTTTAAGCGTACTTTCAAAAAAACAGATCTGCAGCTCCGATATTCACAGGGGTTCAATCCGCATCCTAGAATGGGATTTGCGCAGCCGCTGTCTCTGGGATACAGCAGCCAATATGAACTGGTCGAGTTTGAAACTGTGGCAGATCATGAGCCAGAGGATATTTTAAAAAAAATGCAGGAGGCACTTCCGGAAGGAATCGATCCGCTGTCCTGCCAGCGATTTGATAGCAATGTCAAGTCTCTTGCCGGAGAAACCGACAGTGCTGAATATACCGCATGGATCCCTGTGCCGCAATCGCAGCAGGGCATATGGAATGATGCAAAAGCCACAGAACAGGTGGAACATTATCTGCAGCAGACAAAGATATTCGCCATGAAACGTCAGAAAAAAACGAAGAAAATGGTTTCTTCAGATATCCGCCCGCAAATCCGCAATCTTTCCGGCCGTATGATTCTACTTTTAGATGAAAATGAAAACAAAACGGGCACGTGGCTTGAACTGACAATGCTTCTGGATTGCGGAAGTACATCGAATCTCAGTCCAGAGCTGGTGCTGAATACATTCTGCAGTTTCGCCGATCTCCATGTTCCAAGGTATGAAATGGAAGTTGAGAGAAAAAAAATAAATTTTGTAAACAAATTACAGTTTTAGCCTTGACAGATAGCTCTCCTGCATTGTAATATTATTACATATCAGGAGGGCTTTTCTAATGATAAAATGGAATGAGATGAAATGGATCACGGATTTAAAAGGGATACAGGATACTGATGGGTGGAAACGATACTTTCAGGCCCATTCCGGAACGCTGAAAAAAGCGGTTCTGCCCGTAGTTATCGTTTTTGCACTGTTTTTTTTCTGGTTTTCCGGTCAGGAAAATGAAGAAATCTATCTAACCGAATCAAATCCGCAGGAAGCCGAGGCTTCTGCAGCAGAGAAAATTTCCCAAGAAACGGAAACTGCCGTTTCTTCCATGACAGAAACGATTTATGTGGATCTGGGCGGTGAAGTGATCCGTCCGGGCGTCTACCCGGTCTCTGAGGGTACAAGGCTTTTTCAGGTCATTGAACTGGCCGGAGGTCTGAAAGACACTGCAGATACAGACAGTATCAATCAGGCGGAAGCGGTTTCTGACGGCCAGAAGATCATTATAGGCAGCAAAGACAGTACCAGCCCATACTATACCGGGTCAGAAAAACAGCCTTCTTCCGTGCAAGGGGGTACCTCCGGTGCGGGTTATCAGAAGGTGATGGAATCTGCAGTACGTGAAACTGAAAACGGAACGATAGTGAACATAAATCTCGCAGATGCTTCTCAGCTGCAGCTTCTGCCTGGAGTAGGGCCGTCCACTGCACAGAAGATCCTGGATTACAGAGCGGAAAACGGGAATTTTCAAACCATTGAAGAAATTAAGAATATAAGCGGTATCGGTGATAAAACATTTGAAAATCTGAAAGATTTTATCGAAATCTGAATATTGGTTTCCCTTTCTGTAAACAATATCCATGAGGTGATGAATTATGTTTACAAGAAATAAGCGGAATTACAGGACCTTTATATTTTCTGCAGTCATTGTAACGCTTCTGCTGCTGATCCTTGCGCTTGCATGGCCGATCTCTGAAAATGAACCATCCGCAGTTTCAGAACGCGGTAATTCAGATAGAAATCCAAGCCGGGAAAGCAGCACAGCTGCATCTTCGCAGGAATCTGTCGGAGAAACGGATTCTGCCGAGAACAAACAAAACGAAGAAAGAAACATCAATAGCCCGGACCAGTCATATTATTTAGTGAAGAAAGCGGGCGGTCAGATTTCAGTTTTTTTCTATGACGGGCAAGGCAGTACAGTTCAGCTGGAGAACACAGAAATACTGTATGACATGCTTGGTCCGGAAGACCAGAAGCTGTTCGACGTGGGGATTCAGGTAAAAAGTCAGGAGGAACTGAGCGCTCTGCTGCAGGATTTTGAAAGTTAGGAGCATCATGTATGAAAGATTCGACGAAACGAAAGATTTTCCGGTGTTGCGTAATCTTTTCTCTGACAGTAGCGATAATACTGGCTGCCGGATGGATCTCTGACCTGAAAGAACAGTCAGAAGAAACGGTACAGATGGTCAGTGAACGTACTGTGATTCCAGGAGGACAGTCCGTTGGCATCCGTATGGATGTAAAAGGAGTACTCATCGTTGGGCTGGAAGAAATTGAAACCAAAAAGGGTGTTGTCAGCCCGGGTTATGATGCCGGGCTTCAGATCGGAGATATGATCCTGTCAGTGAACGGGATTCCTGTAGAGTGCGCAGGTGATGTAGAGCGGATTGTCCGGGAAAAACGCAATTTGCTGGATCTGGAAGTACAAAGAAAGAAAGAGATTCTGCATATTTCTCTCAACCCGGTGCAATGTGAACAAGATGGAACCTATAAGCTTGGAATCTGGGTAAAAGAGCGGATTGCGGGAATTGGAACTCTTTCTTTTTATGATCCGGAATCCGGCATGTATGCGGCGCTTGGGCACGGCATTTATGAAAGCCAGACAGGAACTTTGCTTCAAGCAGGAAAGGGAAAGCTTCTGCAGACGGAAGTCAAGTCAATTCGTGAGGGCGAAGCGGGAAATCCCGGTGAAATCCGCGGGATATTCTGCGATGACACCAGACCGCTTGGAAATCTGAAAACGAACAGTCAGTACGGTGTGTATGCAGAAGCTGAGAATGTGTTCGAAGTGCAGAAAGAACCGGTTGTGCTTGCTTCACAGGAACAGGTCATAGAAGGTCCGGCTGTCATGCTAACTACAGTCTATGGCAGCACAGTTGAGCAGTTTGATATCCGTATCGATAAAGTAAATCGTCAGAAAGCTGCAGGCAGTAAGGGCCTTGAGATTTCTGTTACAGATGAACGGCTTCTGGAATACTGCGGCGGTATTGTGCAGGGAATGAGTGGAAGCCCGATTATACAGGATAACCGGCTGGTAGGTGTAGTTACCCACGTTTTCGTGAATGATCCCACAAGGGGATACGGTATCTTTGCAGAATTTATGGTGAATGAGGCCGAATCAGCGCGAAACTTGAAGAATTCGAATTAAAGTAATGCTAAATATTGTTGTTTTCAGCAAAATGTTGCATAAAAAGAATGATATCCTTCGAAAATTGTATTAAAATATAATTGAACGTGTGACAGACCAGTTCTAAGCCGATCTGGTCATAATGAAGTGTATTAGGAGGAAAAGAAAATGAGTAACCTGAATGAAATGAAAACGGAAGACATCCGAAAAATTCAAGTCGGTATTGTGGATGATAACAGAGATTTCTGTGATGTTGTCAGTGATTTTCTTGGCAAACAAGAGAATATGGATATTCTTTTTATTGCCCATGACGGAATGGAAGCCTTGCAGGCTTTTCGCAATGGAATGGAGCCAGATGTTCTGATCCTTGATCTGATCATGCCGCATCTGGATGGATTTGGCGTTCTGGAAGAACTGAATTCCATGGAACTTTCCAATTATCCGCGCATAATCATGACCTCTGCGATCGGGCAGGATTCTATAATACAGAAAGCGATGGCAATGGGTGCAAAGTATTATCTGGTGAAGCCGATCAATCTGAACATGCTGACGAAACGCATCAATCAGATGGATGACTCCAGCCTGAGCCAGTATATTCATCAGCGTGAAACTGCTAACCTGCGGAAATCGCTGGTTCTGAAGGATGCACTGATGAGCAATGAGCTTGAAATTGATATCACGAATATTATTCATGAAATCGGGGTACCTGCACATATCAAGGGATATCAGTTTCTGCGGGACGCCATTACACTGGTAGTGACAAAACCGGAATTCCTGAATGCAATAACGAAAGAACTGTATCCCACCGTTGCTGCAATGAATAATACGACGCCAAGCCGTGTGGAGAGGGCCATACGCCATGCGATCGAACTTGCATGGAACCGCGGTCGCCTGGAAACACTGGAATCTCTTTTTGGCTATACGATTAAAAATGATAAAGGGAAACCGACGAATTCTGAATTTATTGCAATCATTGCCGATAAGCTGCGTCTGGAAAGAAAGGTTGGCTAAAGCGATAAAATATGGTATACTGTTTCCCATATAATGAATATATAAATAAATGCGATACGGGAGGCAGAAATGACAGTCATAACACAGGAAATGATCGACCGGATCAATGAGCTGGCCCATAAGAAAAAAAACGAGGGGCTGACGGAGGAAGAAATCGGAGAACAGAAGATGCTCTATCGGGCGTATATTGATTCATTCAAAGCAAACCTCCGTTCACAGCTGGAAAATATCGAGTTTGTGGACGACCCGGAAAGCAAAGAAAAAAATTGAACAGAAACTGAGCGGAGAGGGCCGAAATTCTGACAGGATTTTCGGCCCTTTTATTGTATAGTGAAACTGTGTGTAGAAAAAGATCTGTATTGAATCAAAGAAGGGAGACGTCTGAATATGAAAGAAAAGCGGATGAGAAAATATCGGCTTGTTCTGCAAAGATTGGTTCCTTTTCTTTTTGCGGCAGCAGCCATATTTGCTGCAGTCCTTCTAGGAACTTCATCGGGCCTTGCCTGCAGCAGAGAAGAAACTGTCGTCAGGAATCTGGTCAGTTTGCGAATTGATGCAATGAACGGATATTTTTCCAGTCAAATGAGCTATAAGGAAGCTGGAGAACTTCTGAAAGAAGCGGAAGCGGATACGCTTCTTCAGGAGGATCTGAAACAGATGCGGGAATTTTTCCGGACCGATATCGGAAAGGTAGAAACATTCGACATACAGAATATAACGTTTTCTGTGCAGGAAGAGGACATGCTGTGTGCAGTTGTGGAAATCTGCTGGAGAACGGAAGAACTGGATGGATCAGATTGTTTTACAGTTTCGCACAGCGTTATCTGTGAGAAAAAAAACGGAGAAGATGATTTTAAATTAGTACACTTTTTTTAGTTTCTCCTGTTTAAGCACCGGTCGAAATTGGTATAATAAAACAGGTAAGATTTTTTATAAAAGGAGTAACAGAATGAGAAACGTATATTTGGACTATTCAGCTACAACTCCTGTTAAAGATGAAGTTTTACAGGAAATGATACCTTACTTTTCAGAGAAGTTTGGCAATCCATCAAGCCTGTATGATAAAGGACTGGAAGCAAAAGCTGCTGTGACCCATGCCAGAGAACAGGTTGCGTCACTGATCGGTGCACAGCCGAGAGAAGTTTTTTTTACTGCCGGTGGAACAGAATCGGATAACTGGGTGGTATTTGGTGTAGCTGATAAACTGAAGGACAAGGGAAATCACATTATTACGACAAAAGTAGAGCATCATGCCATGCTTCACTCCTGCCAGTTTCTGGAGAAGCACGGCTATGATGTCACCTATCTTGATATTGATAAAGACGGACGCATTCGTCCGGAAGAACTGGAAGCGGCCATTACCGAGAAAACCATTCTGATCAGCATCATGATGGTAAATAATGAAATTGGTACAGTTCAGCCGATTAAGGAACTTGCCGCAATCGCAAAGAAACACGGCGTTCTTTTTCATACCGATGCGGTACAGGCTCTCGGAAATGTTCCAATTGATGTAAAAAATCTGGGCATCGACCTGATGTCGATGTCTTCTCATAAGATCTATGGCCCGAAAGGATCCGGCGCACTGTATATCCGCAGAGGGGTTCGCCTGTCAAACTACCTTCATGGCGGTGCACAGGAAAGCGGACGTCGGGCAGGTACAGAAAATCTGACCGGGATCGTAGGCTTCGGAAAAGCCGCAGAACTGGCACAGAAGAATTTTGATCAGCATGTTGCACACTGCAGCAGTTTGAGAAATCACCTGGTTGAACGTGTTCTGGCAGAAATTCCGGATACCTTTGTGAATGGTACCATGGAATACCGTCATCCAGGCAATGCAAACATTACATTTAAATATATCGAAGGAGAGGCGATTCTTCTTCTTCTGAATCAGTCCGGTATCAGCGTTTCAACGGGATCTGCCTGTTCTTCAGCATCCCTGGAGCCGTCTCATGTCCTGTCAGCACTGGGTGTTCCTGTAGAAATGATTCACGGTACGGTTCGCTTTACTGTCGGTGATCTGACGACGATGGAGGATATTGATTATACGGTGGATACACTGAAAAAGGTAGTCAGCAGATTAAGAGAAATTTCATCCGTAAATACAGAGAAAGGTTGGTAATAACATGGCATTATATAACGATACAGTAATGGAACATTTCCTCAATCCGAAAAATGTCGGGGAAATTGAAAATCCGGACGGAACGGGTATCTATGGAAGTCCTGTCTGCGGCGATATGATGCAGATACAGATTAAAGTAAAAGATGATGTGATCACTGATGCGAAATTCAAGACATTCGGATGCGGGTCTGCAATTGCTTCCTCCAGCATGGCAACCTCCATGATTATCGGAAAGACTGTGGATGAAGCACTGGAGATCACCAATAAGATGATTATCGACGAACTGGGAGGACTTCCTCCGGTAAAGGTGCACTGTTCCGTACTTGCCGACCGTGCCATTAAAAATGCGATATATGATTATGCGCAGAAGAACGGAAAGACATACAAGGCGCTGGAAGGTTACGATCCGAACGCAGATGACGATGAGGATGAAGATGGAGAAAGTGAAGTATAACCTGGACAGAAATAAAGTTTTACTGGGATTAAGCGGCGGAGTGGACAGCACATCCGCTGCTTTGCTATTAAAAGAAAAAGGGTATGATGTCACTGGATATTATTTTGATATCACCGGCTCCAATGTGCCGGGACAGATAGAGGCACAGAAGGCTGCAGACCAGGCGGATATCCCGCTGATCACGGAAGATGTTTCAGCACTGTTTGAAAATGTCGTTGTCAGCAATTTCTGTCAGGAATATAGGAAGGGCAGAACGCCAAACCCATGCATCATCTGTAATCCCAACGTGAAATTCCGCAGACTTCTGGCTGTGGCAGATGAAATTGGCGCATATCACATCGCAACCGGTCATTATGCACAGATTTTTCATGATAGTAAACAGGATAAATATTATGTAAAGCAGGCGGCAAATCTGAAAAAAGACCAGTCCTATATGCTTTACAGGCTGGAGCAGGATGTGCTTTGCAGGCTCCTTTTTCCGCTGGGCGAATTTGAAAATAAGGAGGAAGTACGGAATTTGGCACGTTCTCAGAACCTTTTCAATGCCGATAAAAAAGACAGCCAGGAGATCTGCTTCGTTCCCGGAGATGATTATACTTCTTATCTGGAACAGAGAGGCTGCATTTCACCACCTGGAGATTTTGTCAATGCAGAAGGCAATATTCTCGGCCGACATAAGGGCATCATTCATTATACTGTCGGTCAGCGGAAGGGTCTGGGTATCGCCCTTGGCAGACCTGTATTCGTTACTCGGATCGATGCTGAAAAAAATGTTGTCGTTCTGGGCGAAAATCAGGATCTGTTTTGTCACACTGTGGTTTCTTCCCAAAATATATTCGCTGCAGGTAACGACTCTGCCAGGGAATATGACGGCGCCCGGATAATGGCGAAAGTACGGTATTCCGCGAAGCCTGCTTCGGCTGTTTTGCGAATCCGCGAGGATGGATGCTGTGAAACAGTCTTCGAGGAAGCACAGCGCGCTGCAACGCCGGGACAGTCCATTGTCTGGTATGCAGATGACCATGTGATCGGCGGAGGGTTTATTTGCAGGAGCCTCCATTAGTGGCCGAGAATCTGTAAGGAGAAAGTTTATGGAAAGAGAAAAGTTTGGTTCCCGTCTGGGATTTATTCTTGTATCTGCGGGCTGCGCCATCGGCCTGGGGAATGTGTGGAAGTTTCCGTATCTATGCGGTGCAAACGGCGGCGCGGCATTTATTCTGATCTATCTGGCCTTTCTGCTTCTGATCGGAATTCCTGTCATGATCTGTGAATTTTCAGTAGGACGTGCCAGCAGAAGGTCCGTAGCCGGCTGTTTCGATATGCTGCAGCCTGCAGGTACCTTCTGGCATACGCATAAGATCATCGGCATCGTGGGATGCTATATGCTGCTGATGTTCTATACATCTGTCGCAGGCTGGCTGATCCAGTACACAATAAAAGGCTTCTCCGGGGCTTTCGATGGAATTACTGCAGAAGCTTCCGGAGCAATGTTCAGTGCCATGGTGACAGATCTTCCTGGGATGCTTGCAGGCTGTTTCGCTGTCTGTGCCATCAGCGTGCTTGTCTGCGGCCTCGGCTTTCAGAAAGGTGTGGAGAAAGTAAGCAAGTTCATGATGATCGCGCTCCTTGCCATTATGATCATTTTGGCGATCCGCTCTGTTTTTCTGCCGGGTGCCATGGAGGGCGTAAAATTTTATCTGATCCCGGATTTCAGCAAAATCGAAGAAGTCGGCCTGGGCAATGTGCTGTATGCGGCTCTCAGTCAGGCATTTTTCACGTTATCCATCGGCATCGGCGCCATGGTCATCTTCGGAAGCTACCTCAACCGGGAACGCTCTCTTGCAGGTGAAGCGGTGAACATCACTTTACTGGACACATTTGTTGCGCTGACATCGGGATTCATCATCATACCGGCATGTTTTTCCTTCGGGATCGAACCGGGTGCAGGATCGGGCCTGGTATTTGTGACACTTCCGAACATTTTCGCGCAGATGGCTGGCGGCAGGCTCATCGGCGGCTTCTTCTTCCTGTTTCTTACTTTTGCCGCAATGACGACAGTAATCGCCGTGGTCGAAAACCTTGTCGCCATCAACATGGACATGTTTCACTGGAAGAGAAAACAGAGCGTCGCGGTTGTCGGAATCCTGCTGTTCATCCTGAGTCTGCCATGTGTTTTCGGGTTTTCCATCTGGTCAGGAGTACAGCCCCTTGGTGAAGGAACCTGCATTATGGATCTGGAGGATTTCATCGTCTCCAATAATCTGCTGCCGCTGGGAAGTCTGGGATATATCCTGTTCTGCACCTGTAAAAACGGATGGGGCTGGCAGAATTTCATACAGGAGGCTAACGCAGGCAAGGGCATGAAGCTTTCACACGCACTGCGCGGATACATGCATTATGGAATCCCGGCGCTGATCATTCTCATATATCTGAAGGGGTACTATGACTGGTTCTATACATACGCGCCAATGAAAAGCCTGGCTGTATGGATGGGGATCGCTGTTCTGCTACTGGTGTTTGTTCTTTACTGCGTTTTTGCAAAGAAAAAAACTGCCAGATAGAGGCTGCATAATTCATCATTTCATTTCAAATACTAGTGACTGAAGGGGAGTGATGAATTGAATAAAGCAACCAAAAGTGTAATGATTGCTTCTGCAGTGGGTGCTGCAGCGGTAGCGGCTTATTCGTCCATGCGGCCTTCTGCAAAGCGGGAACTGAAGAGAAATATTCATAAGGCGGCAAGTCATATGGATGGCGTGAAACAGGAGCTCAGCGATGTGAAGAAAGATATGAGCGAAATGGCCCATAATCT
>JALEHL010000045.1 GCA_022770665.1 Bacillota bacterium | reverse complement strand
TTGTTGAGGCTGCTCCCAAGGCCATCAAGGAAGGCGTGAGCAAGGAAGAGGCTGAGGCCCTGAAGGCTCAGCTGGAAGCTGTTGGCGCCAAGGTCGAGCTGAAGTAATTCACTCCCCACATACCGTCAATAAAAGCCCGGTTCGTAAGAACCGGGCTTTTTCTGCATCTTTTGCTTTCTCCCGTGCATCCGGGCGGTGATGTATAGTAATCTCAGACTTGCGGCAAAATAAATGATCGTATACAACGGGAGGTACAACATGGAATTCACAGGGATTACTGCCGGCGCATCGGTGGAGGCTTATCTGCTTCATCTCCGGGAGATGGAGCGGAGTCAGGGTACCATTGAACAATATGACCGCCATATCCGTGTATTTCTCACGGCGGTCGGGGAACAGAGCATTACGAAAGATGCGGTATTGGATTTTAAACAGCGTATCCGTTCTTCCTATGCTGCCAGCACGGTGAATACCATGCTGACCGCCGTAAACGGCTTTCTCACCTGGCTGGGTCTGCCCGGATGCCGGGTGAAGCTGCTGAAATGCCAGCGAAAGATGTTCCGGGATCCGGATCGGGAACTGACCCGGGAGGAGTATCAACGGCTGGTGAATACAGCAGCAGGGCAGGGGAACACCTGCCTGGCACTGCTGCTGGAGACGATCTGCGCCACCGGCATCCGGGTCAGTGAGGTGAAATATATCACAGTAGAGGCGGTCCGGACGGGCAAGACGGAAATCTCCCTGAAGGGCAAGACCCGCACCATTCTGATCCCAGGCAAACTGGCCCGCAAGCTGCGGAAGTTTGCCAGAAAGAAAAAAATCACCTCCGGCGAGATCTTTCTCACCAGAAGCGGAAAATCTATGGACCGGAAGCGGATCTGGGCCGCTATGAAGCAACTGTGCACCCGGGCGGGTGTGGATCCCCATAAAGTCTTTCCCCACAATCTCCGCCATCTGTTTGCTGTGACCTTCTACAAGGCGTGCCGGGATATCGCCCGCCTGGCGGATGTGTTGGGCCACAGCAGCGTGGAAACCACCCGCATTTATCTGACCACTTCCCCCAATGAGCAGCTCCGGCAAATGGACCGTCTGGGTCTGGTCAGTTAGCATCAGGGACAAAATTCACATTTTGTCCTGTTGAAATACGGATCCAATACATATGCATACTCAGTTTTTTGCATCAATTGCGTGATGACAAACCGCAATGCAAAAAAATGCGCACGAAGCAGGCCATAATGGAAAAACCCACTTAATGGCCTGATTGGTGCGCTTTTTAAAACATATTATGCTTGAAAATAAGAAAATATTGCGGTATAGTTATTGTGTGAAGATAGTGAATTTTACTATTTCACAAAAATTACCGGCATTCAACAGGACAAAATGTGAATTTTGTCCTGTATGGTATGGACAGGGGGGATGGCGCCTGACATTAAAAGAATACTGCGGACAACTGCGGGACACCACGCTTCTGGCGGAGTGGGACCCGGTCCGCAACGGCGGCCTGACGCCGTCGGATGTGAGCAGCGGCAGCAACCGGAAGGTCTGGTGGCTCTGTTCCCATGGCCACAGCTGGCAGGCCCAGGTGAACTCCCGGGTCAGCGGGTGCGGCTGTCCCGTCTGTGCCAACCGGGTGGTGCTGCCGGGTGTGAACGATCTTGCTTCTGCTTATCCTGACCTGGCCGCTCAATGGCACCCTTTGAAAAACGGCACTCTGGCGCCCACGCAGGTCTCTCCCGGTTCCCGGCGGAAGGTCTGGTGGCGCTGCGAACACGGCCACGAATGGCAGGCCCGGATCAGCGCCCGCACCGGCACCGGCTGCGGCTGCCCCGTGTGTACCGGCAAAGCCGTGCTCCCCGGCGAAAACGATCTGTCCAGCCAGTTCCCTGAAATTGCGTTGGAGTGGGACCCGAAGCAAAATGGTCCCCTCTGTCCGGACTCCATATCCGCGTACAGCAACCGACGGGTCTGGTGGCGATGTACCCGGGGCCACACCTGGCGGGCAACGGTGTCGTCACGGACGATCAACCGCACGGGCTGCCCCTACTGCACCGGCACGAAAGTGCTGGCAGGATTCAATGACCTGGAGACCCTGGAGCCGAAAATCGCGGCCCAATGGGATCAGCCGCTGAACGGCACCCTGCTTCCACGGATGGTGACCCGGGGAAGCAGAAAAAAGGTGTGGTGGCGCTGCCCGGAAGGCCATGTGTGGCAGGCGGCGATCTACTCCCGCACTGGTCCCCAGCAACGGGGCTGTCCCGTCTGTGCCGGCACCGTCCGGCAAACCAAAGTACCCCGCCCGGTTCCCCGGGCAGTCACCAATCCCCCTGTCTCTGATCAGCGCATCCCATAGCGCATCTTTTTTGTAAAAGTTATGGCGCTATTAATGACATTATGCAAACTTCCTGTCCCGCACAGATCAGACCAGGAAATTCCGCGGCACGCCCGCGTTACGATAGATGAATAAAAGTAAGAAAGTGAGGAGGTTATCAACAGATGAGAAAACGAATCATATGCCTGTTGCTCTGCGTCACGATGCTGATCGGTTTGTTGCCGGTCGGTGTTCTGGCGGTAGATGGCAACAGTGGATCTGGCTCTTCTTATATGAAGATTTTTCATCTGGACTGCGGCAGAAAATATTTCTCCGTCAGTCAAATTGAAACTGTAATCGATACCCTCGAGGCGAACGATTACAACTACCTGGAACTGGCGGTCGGCAACGACGGCCTGCGCTTCCTGTTGGAAGATATGTCCGTCACTGTGAACGGTACTGCCTACACCAGCGACGCGGTGAAGGCCGGTATCCAGGCGGGCAACGAGGCGTACTATAATGACCCAAATGGGAACGCACTGACCCAGACTGAGATGGACACCATCATCAGCTATGCAAGAGGTAAGGGCATCTCCATCATCCCGCTGATCAACTCGCCGGGCCACATGAATGCCATTCTGTCCGCGGCAGAGTCCCTGACGGGGAAAAGCCTTAGCTACAATGGTTCCAATACCACCATCAACGTGACCAACACCGAGGCGGTGGCCTTTACGCAGACGCTTTTGCAGAAGTACATTGCCTAT
>JALEHL010000044.1 GCA_022770665.1 Bacillota bacterium | reverse complement strand
GGTGGTACTGTTTCTTACTATTATTATACGCTATTTCTCGTCAAAAATCAACCATTTGTTGTGACAGAGCCTTTTAAAATATTATGCTTCGCTCCACCGGAGTTCCATCTTCTGAAACAGCGGTTTGGAAACGGCAGTAAGCAACACCCCGAAACCGCCCGCGAAGAAAAGCAGCAGCCACGGCACCGGTGCCATCACATCAAACAGCACGCCGTAAGCCGCCTGGCCCACCGGCTGCGCACAGCTGCATACCGCCATAATCGTGGCCATGACTTTTCCCAGCAACTGCGGCGGCGTGATCTTCTGCACCATGGTCAGAATGGACACATTAAACATGGCCGAAACCACCATGGTAAGGAATCCCATCAGATTAATCAGCCAGTATGCCGCCGGCACAGGAATTCCGGGCAGCATAGCGATTCCCGCACCTGCCATACATGCCGCACAGCCCAGCAGCAGCCAGTGACTGCCGCCGATACGAAGCTTATGTGCTGCGATTCCGGAAAGGCCGCCGCCCACCAGACCGCCCAGTCCCACCATGGCCTCTGTCAATCCCAGACTGGCATCGCTCAGCCCCAGAAACTGCACTATCATGACAGGAATACCCACAGAAGCAGCCGACGACAATATCATATTGAAGAACGCAATCAATACGATCCCTTTCAGAAGCTCCGGTTGCCGGAAGCGGATAAACTGCCAGCTTTCCGAAAGATCCTGCCGCACGACGGTCAGCATTCCCGCAGAACGTTCCTGTTTTTCATGGGGAATATGGATGAAGATTTCCAACACGGCCGATGCCAGGAAGCAGCCTGCACTGAGAAACAGAATCGGAACGATGCCGAAAGCACCGAACAGCACGCCGCCCAGGATCGGCCCTAGCAGGCTGGATAGTGTCTGCACCATATTAATGACCGCATTGCCCCGCACCAGTTCTTCGCCGTCCACCAGCAGCGGAATGCTGGCCTGGACCGACGGCTGATATGCGCCGGCGATTCCATAGAGCATCATCAGCACCACCATCAGCAGCGGTACCAGCGGCACCATACCGTGAAGCAGATAAAACCCGATAATTACCCCTGCCGTACTGAAATCCAGTGCCACCATGATATTTCTCTTATTCACACGGTCCGCGATGACGCCTCCCAGCATGTAAAAAATCACCATAGGCACGAATGCACAGGCGGTCACAGTGCCGTACAGGGTGGATGAATTGGTCTCCCGCAGCAGATACAGCGGCAGTGCGAACCGAAGCACCGCATTGCCAAACAGCGATATGACCTGCCCGATTACCACCATTGTAAAATCCCGCCGGAACAGCTTCGCCGCCTCTTGGCTTTTTCCCTGATTCGCGTCCATGTTATCAATCCCCCTTTTCCTTTTCCGGCATGTTCTTTCCCCTTGTTGTACGGAGAAGCTCCGCATATCTGCAGCTTGCCTCCATCAGTTCCTCCGTGAAAATGTCCAGTCCCATCTCTTTCATCAGACGGCCGGAGATCCGACACCGCCTGCGGGTTTCCTCCGCCGTCGACGGCTGCAGCGCCGGATTGACCCAAAGATCCATCAGAATCATCACCGCCTCCGCTGTCATTTCCGGATCTTCTATCTGCAGAGAACCATCCGCAATCCCCTCCTCCAGCAGGGGGCGAATGATTTCCGGTGCCGTATACTCCATAATCTCCTTCATCTCCACCGCCAGAAATCGCGGATCATCCATCAGATACGGGACCATCTTCAGTACTTTTTCCTGATTGGGATGCAGCAGTGACGACCGGAACAGCGCCTCCAGTTTTTCCTTCCCGTTCCGTGCCGGATCCCGCCGAATCTCCTCAAACCGCTTCACATTCTCCGCACCGATTCGTTCTGCCACCACATTGAAAATTTCCTCCTTCGACTTAAAGTGATGGTAGATCGCCCCCTTGGACAGGCCCGTCTCGTCCATGATGTTCTGCATGGACGTTTTCTCATAGCCGATCTCCACAAAAAGCCGCTGGGCTGTATTCAGGATCAGTTCCACGGTTATTTCCGGATGCTTGTTTCTCGCCATGGCTGCCGCCCCTTTCTCTCTCTTCTTTCTTCGCAAAATATTTCGTCCCGGATTTGTTTCTCCATTTATACAAACCGACGATCTGTTTGTATAATATCACGGTGCGCGACGGTTGTCAAGCCGCAGTATCGTGGTGGATTGCATGAACTGCCCTCCTGGCCATTCTTGACGATGCACAGACAGAAGCATATAGTAGAGTTATCTCATCATTATGAAAGGAATGAACGCTATGAATGAAGTCTACGAATTTTTAAAGAAATGCAATACCTATTATTTGGCCACCATGGACGGCGACCAGCCGAGAGTCCGTCCTTTCGGTACCGTCAATCTGTTTGAAGACAAGCTGTACATTCAGACAGGAAAAGCAAAGAGTGTATCAGAACAGCTTCAGAAGAATCCAAAGGCAGAGATTTGCGCCTTTGATGGAGAGAAATGGCTGAGAGTCTCCGGTACGCTGGTCCGTGATGACCGTTTCGAGCCGAAAAAAGATATGCTGGATCATTACCCGAACCTGCAGAGCATGTATTCCCCGTCGGATGACAATACGGAAGTGCTCTACTTCAAAGATGCCGTGGCCGTCTTCTCTTCCTTCACGGAACCACCGAAGACCATTACATTCTGATATCCGAAAAGGGTTCCGGATCATTTCCCGGAACCCTTTCTTTCTTACCATATCGGCATTATCGCTTCGTATAGATTTCGATGGCTTTGCCGGAGAATTCTGCCGTTCCAGCGCCGCCTGCCTTGTCAATGTTTTCCGTAAATTCCCCGCCGGCGGCATACATCTGCCCCAGACTGGCCAGGATCTCATCGGTGCAGGTGTAATAGTGCACCGTGATAAAATCCTGCAGCTTCTTTACCAGGGCCTGCGCTTCTTCGGATGCGGGGTCTGTCTCCCGCAACTGCCCGAATTCTGCGAAGATTCCCATCATCTGCGTATTGATATCCTGCTGCTGATTCATAGTGCGTCCTTTCGATTTTTCCTCAAATTCATGATATGCGGGTGTTTCTCCCCATGCAGCCTTCGCCTGTGCCGCATATTCCTCCATTTTTTTCGTATCAAATGCAGAAAAGTCCATATAATTTTCTCCTTTCGACTTTATGTTCCACGCAAGTTCGATCAACGCTTCCAGATGCTCCTTTTTCATGGTCAGCAAGGTAATCTGCTGCTCCAAAGCCTTGTCCCTGTCAAAGGAAGTGCTGTCCAGAATGTTTCGGATCTCTTTCAGAGGAAACTCCAGCTCGCGAAACAGCAGGATCTGCTGCAGCTTCTCCAGTGCAGCATCGTCATACAGTCTGTACCCGGCCTGCGTATATTCCGCCGGATGGAGCAGTCCGATGTTGTCATAATACTGCAGGGTGCGTACGCTCACACCGGTCCGTCTGCTCACTTCGTGTACCGTCATCATGTTCCATTTCCTCCTTCGTGGTATTCTTATCATAAACTATTACGTTGCGTCAGAGTCAAGCTGTTTTTTGTGGAATATTTCTATGATGAAAAAAGCCCCTGCACCGTGTTTTGATCGATGCAGGGAGCTTTTCCATCGTTTATACCGTCATATCATCATCCGGCTCTTCTTCCAGCTTTTTTACTCTTTTCTTATAGCAGGCGGTGCAGATGCTCAACGCGACGAAACACACACCGAAGGTAAACAGGCCGATAAGACCTGCAGCAAGGATGGCTCCCGTCAGGTGTTCCCAGGCACCGTGATTCATCATCACAAAAGTAAACAGGATCCACACTGCAATGCCGGCAATCAGAGAGCCCGCCAGATTCGCCAGCGGCGAGGCAGGAATCCGTCGATCCCAGATACCGGCCTGCATACAGGCAAAGCAGAGATACAGAGCCAGACACATAAACACAATCCACTCACCAGCAAGCTGTTTCATCTCAGCCCCCATTGCAAGCTGTATCATCATGGCTGCCAGTAAGGCCCAGAATGCAAACCAGCATCCGTTTCGCTCAATTCCTCTCAGCTTCATTTCCTGCATCTCATCCAGCTTATTTTTCATTATCCATTTCATCTTCTTCATCCTCCCAGAAAATATCATCCAGTGTAACGCCCAGTGCTTTACAGATGGCAATACACAGCTTAATTGACGGATTAAACTCACCGGCTTCGATGAGACCGATGGTCTGCCGCGTCACCCCGGCTTTTTTCGCCAGTTCCGTCTGCGATATGTTTAATTCAATCCGGCGAAACTTCATTTTCAGATTTCTCATGAACGGTCCCCCTTTTCTCTCCGTCTTTATGATGTAAAGGTCAATTGGAAAATTAAATTCCAGTTGCACTATACATCTGACTGGAACTTACTATTGCAAGGATAGTGGGTGGAAGTAACTTCTCCAAATATCCCTGCATGGTATTGATACCAGCCATAATTATTGTTACTTGTTTGAAGGAGCCCCTTGTTGTATAATCTTATCCTGCAGCAGAGGTTGGATGGCGTATCTAAGTCCATAATTAAGAAAGGAGCTATCACTATGGCTAAGAACGCTCATTTAACCTATGATGACAGGCTAACGATTCAATCATCTCTCGCAGATCGTCTTTCTTTTAAGGCAATAGGACTGATCTTGGGGAAGGATCCCTCTACGATTGCTAAGGAGGTCAAACGTCACCTCAAGTTCGAAACAAAGGGATCATTCAATCCTTGTCTGCACCGCAAGACCTGTACTCATAACAGAGATGTCTGCAAACCTTGTAGCAGGAAGTACATCAGAACTGTCGTACTTGTGGTGAAGACTGCTACAAGACCTGCCCTGATTTTGAGGAAAAGCATTGCCTGTACATCCTGAAGCCTCCGTATGTCTGCAATGGCTGTATGGAGAGACACGGTTGTAAACTTCAGAGGCATCTGTATGATGCGAAGCACGCCCAAAAGGAATACGAGGCAGTGCTCAGCGAAAGCCGTCAAGGCTTTGCCATATCCGAGGAGGAGCTTAAGCGCATAGATGCAATTATTGCTCCCCTCGTAAAGCAGGGACAGTCCATTCATCACATTTGCATAGAGAATGCGGATGACATCATGCTTGATGAGAAAACCATCTACAACTACATTGATGCAGGACTTCTGTCCGTCGGTAATATTGACCTTCCCCGGAAGGTGCGGTACAGAGTCCGTAAGAAGAAAAAGCCTGTCCGCGTCGAT
>JALEHL010000004.1 GCA_022770665.1 Bacillota bacterium | reverse complement strand
TTTCCCCGGTGCTTCAGCTCGTCTGTGATGGCTCTGGCAGCCGGCACGATGAAATCCATGGCGATGGAAAACTTCAGACTGCTGATTCTGCCGATCAGCAGCGGATCTTCTTCCAGATTCAGCTTGTAGTATGCAATCTTTTTTCTACTCTCATGGGGAATGAAGAAATGTTCATATCCGGGGCCGAGTTCTTCCAGATCAAAAGCTGCAGAAACGCGGATTGGTTCAAGATGCTTCAGGGTTCTCTGCACGCTTCCCGGATTATCGTTCCAGGACTCGAAGATCCCATCGGAATCCGTAAGAAGCAGTTCCCAAGCAGCAGCGGATTTTTTATCCTGTTTTTCCGGCATGATCTCCGGGTGGTCCTTCAGATAGCCGAGAATCTCCAGCAGGCGGAGACGGTCTGCTCCCAGAATATCATCCGGATGGCCGTTTGCCGGCATGAGATAGTGGTAGTTTACATTCTGGTTGTTCGCAACGATTTTCACACCCTCCAGGAACAGATCCGTATGGTCATAAAAAAGGTGTTTGAAGCGCAGTGCCTTCTGCTGAAGATCTTCGGAATAGTCTCCGTTCTGAATCCTCGCATATTCGGAAAGGCGCAGTGCAGCAGCCTCGTCCTCTGTGATGATTTCTGCATCGGAAGGAATACCGGCTTTCGCAGGATGCTCCGAGAGAATCATGTGACAAAAGGCATCGATGGTCCCCATAAAACAGAGATCGATATTCTGCAGCGCCTTCCTGGCGTTTTCGTTTTCGGAACGAGCGAGACGGGCCTGAAACCTGGCATAAAATTCACCTGCGGCAGCTTTCGTAAAGGTGATCGCACAGATTTTGCTGATATCGATGCCGCTTTCCACCATGGAAGCCATTCGCTCCACCAGAACGCTGGTCTTGCCGGAGCCTGCGCCTGCTTCCACGAAGTAGTTGGAAGAGATATCGTATTTGATTTTTTCACGTGCAGTTTTATCCATATCCAGATCAGGCATGTTCCGTTCCCTCCGTTTCTTCTGTGTTTTCCGATGGCTCGTCCCAGACGCAGATGTCGTTCAGCTTGCAGTATCTGCAGTTTTCATCCTGCTTTCCCGGGTTTCGCGGGAAGCGATTCGCGGTGAGGGCGTCCTTGAATTGCTGCAGCTTTTCTTCCAGCTGTGCTTTTCGCAAAACATCGTAGGTGCAGGAGATGGTCTTTCCTTTTCGAATGTACCGGTAGTCGCAGCGGGTCACAGGATAACCGGCCTGTTCGCAGAGCCATGCGTAAACCACCACCTGAAGACAGGTGTTGATATCGTCTTTCTTATGGTCGAATCGCCGTTTGGTCTTAAAGTCGGCAATGATCAGGCTGCCGTCCGGCTCCTTTTCCAGCCGGTCCGGGAACCCTTTCAGACGGATGCCGCAGGGATGGGTGAAGGCATATTCTGTTTCCGAGGAAAGAATTTCATTGCCGGGACCCATCCGGTATGATGTCTGCATCATTTTCAGGAAATCGGCTTTCTCTTTCTCTGCATCATGGGTATGGATCGGCGGTCTCTCGGTGAGGAACCGGTCGAAGGCAGCTTCGCACCGCTGCAGAAACTGTGCTTCTGTCATGCTTTCTTCCGCCAGCTGCTTCATCATGGCATGAGCAAGACTGCCCAGCGCTTTCGCGTCGATTACCGTAAACGGATCATCTTCCTCCTCGTCAGGAATCCCCACGATGCGGGTGAGATAAAAGCGTCTCGGACACTGGAAGAAAACCTCTAGAGCAGTCGGCGACCAGCTTTTTTCAAGGAGTTCACCCGCATCCGGCAGATTCACACAGACCGGCGACGGATCAAAGACCAGTCCCCCGGCATAAGCGGTTGCGACCTGGCGGGTACTTGTGATCTGCTCTTCAAAATAGGCAAACGGATGCACCGCATCCCGAAAATCATCGGTGGAAGCGCCGGGATGCTCCGTTTCGAAGCAAGTGAAAAGGACCGAAGACGGATTGCAGTCCTTCAGCGAAGCGATATCATATCCGGACCAGGAAAGGCTGATCCGGCTGCCAAGGGCGGAAGCCGTCTGCAGCAGATTCCGGAAGGTGTCCTTCTTATGGCGGATCTTCTGTTCGGATGTCGGAGCCTGAGCCGTATCGCCGAAAAGAAGCAGGTCGCTGTCTAACAGCAGGTAGTTCTCTGTCGGGCTGCCCGGAAACTCCGAAGCAGCAAGCCCGCACACATAGAGATTCTTTCGCAGGGCGGTCAGCGCACCTTCCATGGAAGTGATGTGCAGTGCACCCTCCCGGCTGATTTCGGAAGACACGGTCTTTTCCAGCAGTTTCGGGATGATGGTACCCACGGTGGACGAGTCACCGTATTCCAGATACGCATTGAGAAAATCGGTGATGACTTTTACCGCCGATTTGTCGAAACGTCCCAGCGGCTCCGGCCGTATGACAGAAAACCGGTCGATAAAGGATGCATAGCCCTCTTCCAGCGCGCGAGACAGAACCTCCACCTGGTTCAGGACGTTGAGGCGCGTTTCATCCCCCTTCTCCTGCAGCACCTTTCGGAACGCTGCAATCCGTTTTTCGTTTTCGCTCTTGTCGAAGGAAATGCGAAGGTTTCCGGCCATTTCGGCAATTGCAGGGAGGGTCTTCCTGTCTTCGTCTTCCTCCTGACCCAGCAGAACGAAAAAGGCCTTCCGGTCGAAGGCATCCGAATGAAGGATCGCCTGCAGCGCTTCCATGCCGTGCTGGCCGAATACATCCCAGTGATACAGCAGCTTCAGCAGCTCCGCCGGGTTCGTATTGGTAATCGGCACACCGCAGCCATAGGTCGCAGGAATCCCGTACTGCTGGGAAAGGTCGAAAAAGATCTGCCCGTATTTACCCGGATTGGTGCATGCGATGGTACATGTATCCAGAGGAATTTTCTGATCATAGATTTCCGTGAGAATATGAAGCACTTCATTGATCGTGCCGTAGCCCTCAGTATAGTCTGCAACGGATACTTCCTGTTCTTCTGCCCCAAACAGTTCCCCAAGGGAAAGCTCCGCATAATTTCCTTCCGAAACAAAAGAAAGCAGAGACGTTTCCAGAGGCGTCAGCGGAAATTCCTTCAGCATAACAAAATCCGCGTCAAAGGGAGCCGCAGCATCTAGGGCCTTCCGGAGCAGTCCGACCGTGTCGATTTTGTTAATTGACTGCAGAAGGGAAGCGTACCTTTCATACACCGAAAGCAGAGCGGCGTTCTTCTCCGGAAATTCCCCGCCGGCAAGCTTATTTCTTAAGCTGTTCTCCTCGTCTTCCGTGATCAGACTTCGCAAAAACCGCAATGCGGAGGACAGCGCTTCGGCATCGGCGAAGGATGCTGCTTCGAAATACGGGATTTCGCGGAGGAAGGAAAAGAGCAGGGCAGGCTCTTCCTGACCGGTGAGAAAGGTTTCTTCCACGGCAATCCCTGACCGCATGAGAGCGGTCTTGGCAAGCTGCGGCCCGTTCATAACATGCCAGCCCATGGAATTTACCCCTGCTTTTGCAAGGCTCCGGAGCAGCTCCGTTTCGCTGGCTGCCGGGGCGAGAATGATTCTTTCCTTCATGGTACACACATCCTTTCCGATTCTTATTGGCTACTATCATTATATCGGATAGGATGGCACAGTTCAAATAAAAGAGAGCGAAATCACACGGTTGCTGTAAAAAAATCGAAAATATCCGGTCCGTACGTATAGAGGTGTACTGAATATGGGGCAGCATGTAATATAAAATGGTATTGTAGAAAAGGGCATGAAAATCCCCGCACATAATACACATAATGAATCGAAAGGAGAAAAAAACATGTGTGAGAAATTTACATCATTATCAGAATTAGGACAGCGCTTTGCAGGTGAAAGCAGTCAGCCGGAATATAAGAGGTTAAAAGAGCAGAAGTACGATATCGTCTCCCGGACAGCATATTTAATCGGTGTAAGAAAAGAATCATTTGGTGATGAGAATCAGTTATACCAGGAAGAAATCTATAAGCAGCTCAATAACAATAAGAATGCAAGAATTATCCGGAATCTTTCCATCCTTAGAACTGCTCTTGAACTCAAATATCATAAGCTGTTTGACGAGATGCGAAACAACGGAAGATCTGTTCTTTGCATCAGCGAATATATCCCGGCAGACGTTCTTTCCCAGTTATCTTCAGACGGAATCACACTGACACAAAAAAGTACCTAT